>NZ_VPEA01000009.1:0-86651 GCF_013417365.1 Acinetobacter sp. YH12252 | reverse complement strand
TTGTGCTGGCGACCATAGCAAGAGTGAACCACCTGATCCCTTCCCGAACTCAGAAGTGAAACCTCTTCGCGCTGATGGTAGTGTGGGGTTACCCATGTGAGAGTAAGTCATCGCCAGCTCATTATTCTAAACACCCTCAACTAGCGTTGGGGGTGTTTTTTTATGCAAGAGAGAAAATAAAGTTAGAAAAACAATAATAAATTGAATAGAACTTCTGATTAAAATCTTTATGTCTTTTGATAAATCTGTGCTATACCTAATAAAACGGCATAGAAATTGCTTATCAAAAACTTATATATTAAGTTGTTGAAAAACATAAATTTAAAAGAGTGGGTGAAAATGAAGTTATCGGTTGGATTAAAAGTTGCAAACTCCTTGTCACTGACACCGCAGTTACAACAAGCCATTCGTTTGCTTCAACTTTCGAGCTTGGAACTTGAACAAGAAGTTCAAATTCAGTTGGACAGTAATCCCTTATTAGAAAAAGTCGAAGAACAAAGTAGTGTCGAAAGTTTATCCACCTTAGAAGAGCAAGAGCATGATCAAAAGGATTTGACTAAAGAATTAAATGCAGATCATCTACCGAATGACTTGCCTGTCGATACAGACTGGGATGATGTGTACACTCATTTACCCACGAGTTTGGGAGCAGCGGAATATGAAGAGCGCGAGGATAATCGTCAGGGACATTTAGGTTTAAAAGAGCACATGATGCAACAAATCAATCTGTTGCATTTTTCTCAAGTCGAGCAGCTCATTGCCTACTGTATTGTCGATGCTTTGGATGACAATGGTTTCTTGGATTGTGAAATATCTGAAATCACTACATCTGTGCAACATTTATTGATCTCCATGGAATACGAAGATGAAGTTGAAGACGATGAAGTTTTGGTCGTTTTGAAACATATTCAGCGTTTAGAGCCGATTGGTATTGGTTCGCGTAATTTGGCGGAATGTTTATCTATTCAACTCGAAAGTTTGGCTATAGATGTGCCTTACCGTCAGGAAGCGCTACAGTTAATGCAACATTATGAGCTTTTAATCTCTAATGATTTGCCAAAACTATTGAAGCAAACAGGTTTGAACGCTACGCAGTTACAACATGCCGTGGCATTGTTGAAAACATTACAAGCGCATCCTGGTACTGCATTTGAAGATCAGGATTCAGACTACCAAATTCCAGATGTGGTGGTTAGTAAAAAGCAGGACCATTGGCAGGTGCAGCTGAATCCTGATGTTGTACCGAAGCTTAGAATCAATTCATTTTATGCCAATATGATTAAACGCGCAGATCAAAGCGAAGACAATCAATATTTGCGCAATCAAATGTTGGATGCAAAAAACTTTATTAAAAGTGTCGATGAGCGTCATAAAACTTTATTAAAAGTCGCAACCTGCATTGTGCAACATCAACGTGAATTTTTAGAAATTGGTGCTGAAGGAATGAAACCGTTGATTTTGCGTGATGTTGCCGATGAGGTGGGGTTGCATGAATCTACAGTTTCACGGGTGACCACCAATAAATATATGTTAACTCCACGTGGTTTATTTGAATTGAAATATTTCTTTTCAAGTCATGTTGGAACAAGTTCAGGTGGAGAAGCATCCTCAACTGCGATTCGCGCCAAGATAAAAAAATTAATTGCAGAGGAAAATCCACGTAAACCTTTGTCAGACAACACAATTGCAAACCTTCTCAAGGAAGAGGGAATTGATGTAGCACGCCGAACAGTTGCGAAATATCGTGAGTCATTAAATATTCCGTCATCTTCTGAACGAAAAGTCTTGATCTAATTTTTAAAATCGGTCTATTCTAAGGATTCATTATGACCAAATAATGAATCTTTTTTGAAGGAATAGTTAGACATGATTTAAAGTGACCGCTACAGTGATCTGTTATTTGGCAATCAATCATGTGAACTATGCCTTCCTAATCCTAATGAAGGTGAGGGATAGAATTATGCAAATAACAATTCGTGGACATCACTTAGCTATCACCCCTGCAATTGAAGAAAATATTCGACTTAAATTTGCACAAATGACCAAACATCTGGATCAGGTCAATAGTATGCAGGTGAAATTAAGTAAAGATCATCAAATCGATAAACATTCTAAAAAAGGTAGCGCCAATCATATTGCAGAAGCGATTATTCGTTTACCTGGAACGGAGCTTTTTGCGCAGGCTAGTGCAGATGATATGTATACTTCAATTAAGATGATGACAGAAAAATTAAAACGTCAGTTAGAGAAACATCGGAAGATGCAGTTGGATTATCAGCCTTTAGCCATCTAGTTAAAATGTGATTTAAAAAGAGGTTTTGGATAAACCTCTTTTTTTATTGCGATAATGTATAGGATTAATGAATTATTTTTTCTATTTATAGTAAAATGACAGGTTTTTACACCGTTGGTCCTATAAGAGGTCTTTGTGATGAATAGTGAACAGCTCACTGAAATTTTAAAAGCTGCTTTTCCAGAGGCTGAAGTTGCTGTTAGTGGGCAAGGCGGCAAGTTTGATCTTCGTATTGTAGATAATCAGTTTGAAGGTAAGCGTCCTGTTGCTCGTCAACAAGCAGTGTATGCACCATTGAATAGCTATATTGCCAGCGGTGAAGTTCATGCGGTTACAATTCGTGCAATGACACAAGAAGAATGGCGTAAAGCAAGCTTATTTGGAGCTTAATAATTTAATGGATAAATTTTTAATTCAGGGCGGTAATAAGCTCGAAGGTGAAGTGCGTATTTCTGGTGCAAAAAATGCAGCCTTGCCACTTCTTGCTGCAATGATTCTTGCAGAAACGCCAATTACATTGAAAAATGTTCCAAATTTAAAAGATGTAAATACCTTGGTGAAGTTGATCGCAGGCTTGGGCATTAAAATGTCTTATGAAGGCGATACAGTCATTGCAGATACATCAACGTTGGACAACCAATTTGCACCTTATGAATTGGTAAAAACCATGCGTGCTTCTATTTTGGTGCTTGGCCCATTGGTCGCGCGCTATGGTAGTGCAAAAGTATCTTTGCCAGGTGGTTGTGCAATTGGTTCACGTCCTGTCGATCAGCATCTTAAAGCACTTGAAGCTTTAGGCGCAGAAATTGAAGTTGAAAATGGCTATGTGAATGCCAAAGTTAATGGTCGCCTTAAAGGTGGCGAAGTGGTCTTTGATATGGTCACTGTTGGCGGAACAGAAAACATTCTCATGGCTGCGGTATTGGCAGATGGTGTTACCACTATTCGTAATGCTGCACGTGAACCTGAAATTACCGACCTTGCGCAAATGCTCATCAAAATGGGCGCTAAAATTGAAGGTTTAGACACCGATACTTTAGTGGTTACAGGTGTTGAACACTTGCATGGTTGTGAGTATTCAGTAGTTGCTGACCGTATCGAAACAGGTTCTTATTTGGCTGCAGCTGCAATTACGGGCGGTAAAATCAGAACCACACATACCGATCCTGCCTTGCTAGAATCTGTGTTAGATAAGTTTGAAGAAATGGGTGCGGAAGTCACACGTGGCGATGACTGGATTGAACTGGACATGATGGGCAAGCGCCCTAAAGCCGTGAGTTTCAGAACTTTACCACATCCTGAATTTCCAACAGACATGCAAGCACAGTTAATGGCGGTGAATGCGATTGGACGCGGTTTTGCTACCATTTCGGAAACTATTTTTGAAAACCGTTTTATGCATGTCCCTGAGTTGTCACGTATGGGTGCCAATATTCAGGTAGAAGGCAATGATGCGGTGGTGACAGGCGTAGAAAAACTTTCTGCTGCACCTGTTATGGCAACTGATTTACGTGCCTCATTCTCGTTGGTGTTAGCAGCATTGGCGGCAGAAGGCGAAACATTGATTGACCGTATTTATCATATTGATCGCGGTTATGAAAATGTAGAACAAAAGTTACAAGGTTTAGGCGCCCAAATTAAGCGAGTAAATTGATGAATGACATGAGAAACGATGATCCAAATTTTGACGTCATGGGCAATTTTGATCATGGTTTAACTTTGGCATTAAGTAAGGGGCGAATTTTAAAAGAAACTTTGCCTTTATTAGAAAATGCGGGAATTAATTTACTGGAAGATCCAGATAAATCACGTAAGTTGATTTTCCCAACCACACATAAACAAGTGCGTATTTTAATTTTACGTGCCTCTGATGTACCAACTTATGTTGAAAATGGTGCGGCAGATATTGGGGTTGCGGGTAAAGACGTGCTGATGGAGCATGGCGCTCAAAATGTATATGAGCCGCTGGATCTGAAAATTGCCAATTGTAAATTAATGACTGCGGGCAAAGTTGGTATGCAGCGTCCAAAAGGTCGTTTAAAAATTGCCACTAAATATGTGAATTTGACCCGTCAATATTATGCCAGCTTAGGTGAGCAGGTTGATGTCATTAAACTCTATGGCTCAATGGAATTAGCACCATTGGTCGGTTTGGGTGATTACATTGTCGATGTGGTTGATACAGGTAATACTTTACGTGCCAACGGTTTAGAGCCGCTAGAAGAAATCTGTAAAGTATCTTCACGTTTAATTGTCAATAAAGCCAGTTTTAAGCGCAAGCAAGATTTGCTCAATCCAATTTTGGCACAACTTGAAAAAGCTGTGGCAGAACGAGAGTTGGCAAAACAATCTGCTTAACTTTGTATCCATCATCCTGCCTTCTCAAAAAACCGTCATTTAATGACGGTTTTTTTATGTCCACCCATGATTCTGTTCTTGAATGATTTTGAACGTGAATTTCCATCAAAACATACTGCTTTCGCCATGTATAGATTCCCACAAAGCCCTAGAAACAAGGTAAACTAAACTTTTCTATCAAACCTTGTGGGTAAATTGATGCGACGTTTATCGACTCAAGATCAAAGCTTTAAACAAGCCTTTGCAGACTTGTTGGCTTTTGAAACTGTCAGTGATCCTGAACTTTTAAAAACTGTAGATCAAATTATTGCTGATGTGCGTCAGCACGGTGATGCTCAGGTTCTTAAACTCACTCAACAGTTCGATCGACATCCAGCGCATCAATTTTCAGAACTTGAGTTAAGTCAGGAACAACTGAAAGCCGCATTTGATGCTTTAGATAACGAAGTTCGTGAAGCTTTGGAATTGGCTGCTGTACGTATTCGTGAATTTCACCAAGCGCAAAAGCAGGATGGCTGGACTTATGTTGATGCTTTGGGCAATACACTTGGGCAAAAAGTCACGCCATTAGATCGCGTTGGTATTTATGTACCGGGTGGTTTGGCATCTTATCCATCTTCTGTGCTCATGAATGCCGTGCCTGCGCATGTTGCTGGTGTACCTGAAATTATTATGGTGGTACCTGCACCGAATGGTGAACTCAATCCATTGGTTTTGGCGGCTGCATATTTAGCAGGGGTGACTCGTGTATTTACCATTGGCGGAGCGCAAGCTGTTGCTGCATTGGCTTATGGTACAGAAACCATCCCATCGGTAGATAAAATTACGGGGCCAGGTAACCGCTTTGTGGCGGCTGCAAAACGTGCTGTATTTGGTCAGGTTGGCATTGATATGATTGCTGGGCCATCCGAAATTTTGGTTTATGCCGAAGGTGAAAATAATCCTGAATGGTTGGCGATGGATTTACTTTCCCAAGCCGAGCACGACACGGTTGCACAATCTATCTTTATTACACCAGATGCGCAATTGCTGAATCAGGTTGAACAAGCGATTGAACAGCACTTGGCGAATTTGCCTAAAGCTGAAATTGCCCGCACTTCTATTGCAAATCGTGGTGCATTGATCTTAGTCAAAGATCGTCAAGAGGCGATTGAATTGATCAACCAAGTTGCGCCCGAACACTTAGAATTGTGTATGGATGATCCACAAGCGATGGCAGAAGAAATTCGTCATGCAGGTGCGATCTTCATGGGGCGCTATACACCAGAAGCGATTGGTGATTATTGTGCAGGACCAAACCACGTTTTGCCAACGTCAGGTACGGCACGTTTTTCATCACCATTGGGTGTTTACGATTTCCAAAAACGCTCAAGTTTGATTATGTGTTCAGCTGAGGGCGTGAAAAGTTTGGCGAAAACCGCTGATATTTTAGCGAAGCAGGAAAATCTGGATGCGCATGCACGATCAGCACGTTATCGTTATCAATCATAAATAGCATTACAACCTCTCCCTGACCCTCTCCTAATAAAGAGAGGGGAATTTAAACCACACAAATTTTGTGTCTTTAGTAATGAAAATTCCTCTCCCTTTGGGAGAGGTTAGGAGAGGGTTTAAAGAGAATACAAAATGAATATCACAGCAGAACAAATGCGTTTTTGGAGCCCTGAAGTACGTGAGCTAGAGCCTTATGTACCGGGTGAGCAGCCAAAAATTCAAAATTTATTAAAATTAAACACCAATGAAAACCCGTATCCACCTTCGCCTAAAGTGGTGGAAGCGGTGCAAAAGGTTTTAGAAAACTCGGCAGATGCACTGCGTTTATATCCAGACCCAGATGCGTCTGAGCTTAAGCAAGCCATTGCGAAACAGCAAAATGTAGCTGTTGGAAATGTCTTTGTTGGCAATGGTTCAGATGAAGTCCTTGCACATATTTTTAAGGCTTTTTTTGTTCAGGAACAGCCGTTACTGTATCCGGATATCACCTATAGCTTTTACCCTGTATATAGTCAATTTTTTGGGGTGAAAACTAAAATTTTGCCTTTAAATGATGATTTTGAAATTGTAGTTGATGACTATAAGCAAGCCAATGGTGGCATTATCATCACCAATCCGAATGCACCGACCAGTATTGCTTTAGGTTTAAGCGCTATTGAAGAAATTTTACAGGCCAATCCAAATTCAGTGGTCGTGATTGATGAGGCTTATGTCGATTTTGGTGCAGAGTCTGCAGTAAAATTGGTAGAAAAGTACGATAATCTTGTGGTGTGTCAAACCACATCTAAATCACGTTCTTTGGCAGGTTTACGTGTTGGTTTTGCGATTGCGCAACCGCATTTAATTGCCGCACTGGAAGCCGTGAAAAATAGTTTTAACTCCTATCCAATGGATCGTTTTGCGATTGCAGCAGCGGTGGCATCTTTTCAAGATCAGGCGTATTTTGAAGCACAATGCCAAAAAGTTATTGCAAGCCGTGAGAAATTGGTGACGGATTTAACGAGCTTGGGCTTTAAGATATTGCCATCACACGCCAACTTTATTTTTGCATCACATCCTCAACAGGATGCGGGTGAATTAGCTGCAGCATTACGTGAACGCGGTATTATTGTGCGTTATTTTAATAAACCACGCATCAATCAATATTTGCGCATTACTATTGGTACAGATGATCAAAATCAACGCTTAGTAGATACTTTAAAATACGATATTTTGGCTTAATTGTTAAAATATCGTAGAGGCGAGTGAAGCATTGAATTCACTCGCTTTTTTTGTTTTTGCGACATGCTATTGCGCAGGTTTGTACCAGCGGTTCAATAAGTCCAACATCGCTGAAACCTTGTCAAAACATTCTTGATATTCTGCTTCACAAACAGATGCAATCGTGACGCCACCACCAGCCCATAATGAAACATCTTGCTGATATTTCTGAATAGAACGGATCAGGATATTCCAAGAACCCGTTCCATCGGCATCAAAATAACCCATAGAGCCGCAATAGGCGCCACGTGCTGCACCTTCGAGTTCATCTATAATTTGCATGGCACGAATTTTCGGTGCGCCTGTAATTGACCCACCTGGCAAGGCAGACATCAACACATCAAAAGGATTCATCTCGGCTTTTAGTGTTGCGGTCACTTCACTGACCATGTGATGCACTTGGTTAAAAGACTCAATATTGAATAACTTTGGCGTTTTGACGCTGCCAGTTTCGGCATAAACACTTAAATCATTACGTAATAAATCCACAATCATCACATTTTCAGCCTGATCTTTTTGGGACGTTTGTAATTGAAGTTTAGATTGCTGATCTAAAAGCGGATCATCATAGCGTGGTGTGGTGCCTTTAATGGGCTTGGTGGTAATTTTACGATCTGCTTCAAATTCAATAAATAACTCTGGTGAGCAGCTTAGAATTTCAAAATCATGGATGCGTAAATAACCTGCATAAGGCGCATTGGTCAGTTGCCAGAATTCTGCGGCAGTTGTTAAAAGCGGACCCTCAGCTTGGGCTGTAAACTCTTGTGTCAGATTGATTTGGTAGCAATCACCCGCCACGATATAGTCTTGTACACGCTTAAATGCCTGTTGATAGTCGGTTAAATCCCAGCGTGCCTGACAAGGCGTCATGAGATGGAAAGGCTTGGCGGGTGCTGTTTGAAGTATATGGTGTGCGATAAAATCATAAATTTCTGCAGCAGACTCATCAGAGCTATAAAAATACCAACCAGTCGCTTCTTGTTGTAAATAGCTTTTAAATTGACCTAAAAAAACACTGGGTTGGGCGCGAGACTGCATATTGATGTGTTGCTGTGCTGCTGCATCATACGAAACAAACCCCATTACACTGCAAAATGGGGCGGTGTCAGCATCTTCTAAAGCACCGAGATGAGCTGTTAAATCTAATTGAGTTGGACTTAATTCATATTGATCCAATGCCGTTTTTTGAAAGTAAAAATGTTGATGGTTTTGCTGCACACAATAGCGTTCAGCCAAAAAAGCAATACGTGCCTTTCCATTATTTTGCAAATAAATACAATGTGAAAGTGCTGCCAAAGCTTGCAAAATTCTTGCAGCCTCATATTCAGGTTCACAGAATAATTTTTTAAAATGAGTAGGATAGGACATAAAGCGTAAACAGCTGAGAGATTTTAAAAGGCTATTTTACATGATTGCAGCAGATAAAAAGCAAATAACCGTTTGTCGGTAAGATGTGGATTGCGACCAACAGCAGTTGAACAAAAAATAACTCAGATATACCTTTGTATGTGCAAACCGGCTACTCAAGGAATGTGTGTCAGTGTTGTCCTCATCAAATAAAAACACAATCACTGGCACTGAGTGGTAAAACCAAAAAAATAATACTCTCGGGAGAGTAACAAGATGAAAAAATTTACTAAACTTGCTTTGGTATCATCAATCGCGTTAACGACAAATGCAATGGCAATGCAGGCAATGGACGATACTGCATTAAGCGCAACTACTGGTCAAGATGGTTTAAGCATCGGGATTGGTATTTCTAAAATCGAAATCGAAAAACTTTTAATCCATGATAATGATGGTTTGGCTGCAAAAGGTGCTGCTGGAGACTTAGGTTTCGGTGGTAATTCAAAGGCAGGTGCTATCGTAATTAAAGGCAATGGTATTGCTGGAAATGCAAACGAAAAGCATGGTATTGTGATTGGCGCAAACTATGATGATAATGGTGCTTACTTGTTAGCTTCTCGTAACTTAGCTGACTTAGTGATTGATACAGACGCTGGTACAGGTACCAATAGTGCATTTATCAACGTGGCGGCACAAGTATCTGGCTTAGATATCAAAATTGGTGAAATTGGTGTATCTGCATCGAATGCTATGCCAGCAGCTGGTGCAACTAATATTCGCCGTGGTAACGATGATAAAAACTATAATGCAATTTTATCTGGTTTAACTTTAAAAACAGGTAAAATGGATGCCAATATTCAATTGGGTGCGGCTCCACAAGGTGCAATGATTAAATTAAACACCACAATGGTGGGTGGTTTAGAGATCAAAGACCTAGGTATTTTAGATAACTCTACTAAAGCAGGTACTGGAGATGGTACTGTAGGTAATCGTGCAGCAGGCCAAATCTATGTAGATAGCATTAAACTTACTGATGCAAACTCTAAGGACTTAACCTTAAAACAAAACATTAGTGTGATTGGTAAGGAAGGTACTAACAATGGTTATATCCGTATTGTGAGTACTGGTGGTGCTAAAGATAACTATGTAGCAGGTATCCATTTAGGCAGTAAGGGTGCTGCTTCTATTGGTGATATGGAAGTTCAAGGTTTACAAACTTACTTTAGTCCAGCTGCTAGTGTATATACCAAAGGTGCTGTTATCACCATTTCAGGTCACTAATTTAAAAACTGAAAAAGCGCGTGAATTCACGCGCTTTTTTTTACAAATAAACTGATGAGTTCGCAAAAAAATAAAGAAAGCTCTTTTTTTTTTCTATAAAACGAGTATCTTTCTAAATACAAGGAAGTAGAGTGAAAACTCTAAAATAAAAATATTAGGCAGGTATTGCCGAGAACTAAAAAGTAAAAATATATGTTAGAGATCGCTTTGGGCTCGGCATTGATCTATTACGCTGCCACACAAGCCTTTGATTTAAAAGAACAGCATCCTGAAACTGTGCGTTACACAGAAACTTTGGATTCTAGAAATAATTCCTTTACCCGTATGCACAGAGAGCCTGTGCAAATTAAACCTGCTTTAGAAGATCAATTTCGCGGAATTGTGCGCCAAGCCTATGACTACAGTTGTGGTTCTGCAGCTTTAACAACCTTGCTGAATGGTTATGTAGGAACACAATTAAACGAGCAACAAACCATGAGTGGCTTGCTGCGTTATGGAGAATACGACCGAATTATTGAACGTCGTAGTTTTTCGCTATTGGATATGAAGCGCTTTGTCGCAGCTTTGGGCATGGAAAGTGGTGGATATCGCGGGGAGTTTTCGGATTTAGTTAAACAAGGACAGCCTGCAATTGTGCCGATTTCCTATGCAGGTTTTAAACATTTTGTGGTGTATAAGGCATATAAAAATGGACGTGTCTATGTGGCAGACCCTGCATTAGGCAATATCAGTTTCGATGAAGAACGCTTTAAAGAAGTTTGGGAGAATAACACCTTATTTCTAATTAATGTCGCACCGCAAAATCGTCAAACTATGTTGGCATTACAAGAAAAAGACTTGCGTCATGTGGAAGACGCAACTGTGAATCGCTATGCCTTTGTCGATATTCAATATCCACAATTTGCCATGGAAAAAATTGCAGATAAAGCATCGACTATACGTTTAGAGCGTAATTTAAATAAAGATTCTGAAAATTATGGACAGTATGAGCATCGCTATTTAAGACTCTACTACAAAAACAAATAATCAGTTGTTCACGAAATACAAAAATAAAAAATGGAAGGGGTAAATCATGGATCGTAAATGGATGAATAAAACCTTATTGGCTCTCAGTATTCAAATGGTATTTGGGGTGGCTTATGCCGCAGAGGAGACGCAATTAGGGGAATATGAAACTACAGCTGAACAGGCAGAAGTATCAGATACAGCAGCATCAACTGCAGATACAAGTGCTGAAACAAATAGTGCGGTTGTCGCTGCAAATGGTGCACAAGCAGCATCATCTGCTTTGCAACAGCAAGAGGGCGACGCAACCAAAGAGGCGAATTTAGAGGAAGTGTTTACCTCGAATGAGCGTCAATATTCCCTTATGAGACAAGGTGAAATTTCATCTTATTATGATATTGATTATACCTATCATCGTGATACGCAGCTTGACCTTGAAATGGCTCAAGGTCAGTTGTATCAGCTTCGTGTGCAAGAAAATGCGTCCCACGCATTAACTAACACCTTCACCGCACAATATGGTTTGCGTGACAATTTAACTTTATCTGCTTCTGTACCATTGGTTGCAAAGTCAGACTTGTTAAAAGATGCCACGGCAGCAGGCTTGGGGGATATTTCTTTAGGTGCACGTTGGGAGCCATTCCCATTAAAAGCGGGGCGTTTACCTTTAATTTTATTCGCAAATTTATCGACCAAAACGGGGGATAGTCCTTACGAGATTAATCCTGTTAAAGATTTATCAACAGGTAAGGGTTACTACTCTGCAGGCATCGGTGCAAGTACGCGTAAATATATTGACCCTGTTGTATTGTTTGCTTCTGCTTCAGCCAACTATGGTTTTAAAGAAAGCGGTCTCAATCAAATTCGCGGTAGACGTATAATTGAAGAATTTGAGCCAGGGATTAGTGGTGGTTTTGCTTTTGGTTTTGCATATTCGTTTAACTACGATGTGTCGATGACCATGTCTTATCAGCAGAGCTTCAATACTGGTTCTGAGTTTTTTTATGAAGGAGGTGAAAGCTATTCGCCTGCAGACCAAACCAGTGCGACTTTAGCTATTTCATTAGGCGTGCGCGTTTCGCCTGAAACCATTGTGAATGGTACGGTAGGAATCGGTCTGACCGAAGACGCGCCAGACGTATCACTTGGTTTGTCATTCCCACTGGATATTCTCGGTTTCGGTAAAAAAATTCGCTAAGAGGCTAGTCGCATGAAAATGATACGACTTCGCCCGTTAGTGACTGCAATTATACTGTCGGGCTGTTCAGGGGCTGCTTTTGCGCAGCTTGGACAAAACTTATCTGTCGATATTCGTTCTTTGACTATGGGGAATGCGGTCACTGCAGATCCTCCTGGTATTAGTGCGATTCACTTTAACCCTGCTGCACTGACCAAAATTGAAGGTTTGCAAACAGATGTGCAAGGGGTATTGGCACATTTTGATGTACAGCGTGAGCTTTCTGTTCCAGCAGGTTATGACGTATTTGGTTATTCTGATGACCCTGTGGTGTGTAACGATGGGCCAGAAATTTTGGCCGATTTTTGTACCGATTTTAAAGGTACAGTACAAGCCGATGTAGAATATCCAACGCTGTATGTCCCGATTCTGAAAAAATTTGTCGATTTGGGTAAAGGCATGCCACTGGCAGCGCCAACCAACGGTATTGCCTATAATCCACCAGGTTCCAAAGTGACCTTTGCCACCGCATTATATGCACCGCTGATTGCAGGCTTTGGTGCCGAAAATGGTAACCCTGGTAACTTTATGGGACAACAGGTTGCCTTAGAACGTATCACCTATCTTTCTCCATCTATTGCCTATCAAGTCAATGATGAATTGTCAGTCGGTGCGTCAATTGGGATGTCTTACCAAGCTATCGCCATGAATACCGATTTGCGCTTCCCGAATGAACTAATCGGGATGTTGCGTATGGTGGATGAGGTCGTCTGTACGCCATTTAAAGAAAATTCAGACATCATTACCGATATTTTGTTGCTCGGGATTTGTAATGCCGAAGAAGGTATGAATCCATTTTCGCGTTTTGGGCAAATGCAATTGGCGGTTGAGCAAAGTTTAAGCCCGAGTTATAACTTGGGTATTTTGTGGGAACCGACAGAAGATTTTAGCTTTGGTATGGTGTATCAGAGTGCAGCTAAAATGCGCTTGAAGGGCAAATATCATATTGATAACTCGAAAGCACCGCGTGAGTTAATTAATGGTTTGATGTCTTCACCAACAGGGCAGATTTTAGCGGCAATTTTAGGTTTCCCAAGTTATATTCCAGCCAGTGAGTCTGGTTTGGTTTCTATGGATTTTGAATATCCTGCGCACTTTCAAGCGGGGATAAAATATAAAGTCATGCCTGATTTACAAGTCAATTTTGATGTGGGTTGGACTGACTATAAAGCATGGGATAAATTCAAATTCGAGTTTGACCGTCAAATCTCGGCATTAAAAATTGCAAAATTGCTTTCGGAGCATGTGTCTGATGACAGTTTAGCTTTGCCATTAGAGTTTAAGTCACCGTGGAACTGGGGTGTTGGCATCGAATATTCAGCCACAGACCGTTTAAAACTGCGTGCGGGTTATGAACCACGTGGTAGTGCGATTCCTGACAATAAACGTAACACTATGGTACCAATTAATAATGCACGTTTATTCGGTCTGGGTGTGGGATATCGTTTTGATGCAGATACAGACCTTGATTTATCCATCGGCTTTTTACAAAGTAAGGATAAAATTCCAGCCAATACCAGTAGCTTAGCCAATAAGGAAGGTGTGAATAACCTGCTGTTAAACCCTTATGCGGGTTTGAATGTGAAAACGGATACAAAAATTACAATTCTTGGATTGAGTTATAGAACACGATGGTAAGTTCAGTACGGAAAATAAAACGGACTTTATTTTCAAAGTCGATACTCACACTGATTTTCAGTATGGGATCGGTGTGTTACGCGAATCAGTTTTACACCATTATTGGACCAGATGGTCGTCCAATTGTGGTGCAGCGTAATGCTGCAGAAAAAAAGCAAACGATACAGGCGTTGGAAACCGCACAACAGCAAAAGCAAGTCCAACAAAAGCAACTACAAGAAAACCAACAACAAGACCAGTTTAAGCAAGACAAGGTGCATCAAGTACAGCAGATAACTGCTCAAACATCCGTTCAGGTATCTAAAAATATTTCTGTTCAGGCGAGCAAGCAACTGAATTTGTCTAAGCCGAATATCTCAGAACAATCCGCTATGTCACAAAATCAGGCTAGTCAAAGCAAAGAGAACTCATCATTGCGTGCATCACACACTGAGCCAAATGCAGTGCAGCAAGATATTTCCAGTGCGGAATCTGTTCATCAAACAGGATTGGCAAAAGAAGCAGCGATCAACAAAGTCGCGGTAAAACCATCTGTACTAGAGGATTTACAACAGCTTCCTCAGCAATTTGCGATTGATCCATCCACAGTGTCTGTTTCTAAAAAAACACCAGATCAAGCATCGCATGCATCTGCCCAACAAACGGGTTTTATGGAGATGGCGGGAGAACAGTATGTTAAAAGTGAGTATTTGGAAGATCAGGAGTTTAATTTAGAAGGAAAAAAACGCTTTTACAGTATGCCAGAAGGCATGATTGACACAAAAAATGGCGGCGGTACTCGCATGCAAGTGGTCGAACGTGAACGTGGTGTAAGCCGTTCCATTCTCAATAAATTATTTAAAAAGCAATCGGTTGCTGAACCTCAAGCCATTGTTTTGGCTGCAGACTATTATCGTGTTAATCAAGCTGAAGCAATTGAGGGTTTGGGGCAGCAATGTTTTGCTGAAAGCAAAAAAAATAAAGCTAAAACCTTAAAAGCACAACAAGATTTAAATTTGTGGCCTAGAGCTCCCTTAACCGAAAAATTTGATTATGAATTGGTGAAGTTAGAAGGCAATATTCAAAATATTCAAATCAACTCTTATGCTACGAAGCAAAATCAACCTACCTTTTATTGGCCTTTTGTGGTTTTTCTGGATCAAAAAGGCTGTGTGATTGAAGGTGCTGGTGGTTTTAGAAATCAGGATACTGCAGGCAATGTCTTACAACACGAGGTGATAGAGGGCATGCTGCAACTTCCAAAAAATAGCCACTATGTATTATTAACGCCATTGGCTTCTGCAGTGGATATGGAACATCGCGCGCTCAGTAACCAAGGGCAATTAAAACTCATTGCGATACGCTAACAACAATAAGAGAATTCAGGATGAAAACAAGACATATTTTACCTTTTGCAACGACAGCATTGATGGCGGCATTGAGTGGCTGTGGTGGAGAAAGTGCCAATATTAATCCAGAGCCTAATGCTGTGGCGTATATCAACGGGAGTTGTGCCAGTACAAAAAAAAACTGCGTGGAATTTGCATTGGATTATCCTGTGGATGGTTTGAATTTTACCTGTAGCAGTGATACCAGTAAAACCTACATCACCATGATTGAGCCGAAAAGTAATGCGGCAACAGGTAAATGTAGTGAAGGAGATAAAGTCCACTTCTTTATTCAGGAAAAGACCAATCAATATATTGATTTAGGCACAGTATCATTGTCTGATATTGGAATGGTCAGTACTGCAGGCGCGGGTTATCCACGTTTAAGTGTGTTAGATATGGCACGTGGATTAACAGGACGCCAAGCAACGAGTTTAAGTAGTAGTGACGAAACGATACAGGTCGCGACTGCAATTGTACGTGTTTTACAGGCTTTATCTCTTGAAAATAAAAATTTTGTCGCAGGCGATATTCAGCCTTTAACGATTACGACACTCAAAAAAGAACAATTGGCAAATGTTGCTGAGTCCGTTGAGCTTGGTGACTATCGTTCAGGGGCTTATGCCAGTATTTTACGCCCGTGGGTAGATGTGTCACAGGTATCTCAAGATGATGCTTATCAAGCATTAAACACCTTGGTTTACATGAATAACTCGGCATCTTATCAAGCTAACTATCCAATTTTAGCCAAAGAAGATTCACAATTACCACAGGGTTTATATGGCTGTAATTTGGCAGATTGTAAATCTACGGTCGCAGATTTGAAACACCTCATTGGGCAGTATCAACTGATTAGAGACCGTTCAGGGTATACCTTCGGTTATGGTATGCAGTGGAAAGGTGCGG
Organism: Acinetobacter sp. YH12252; assembly: GCF_013417365.1. Taxonomy (NCBI): domain Bacteria; kingdom Pseudomonadati; phylum Pseudomonadota; class Gammaproteobacteria; order Moraxellales; family Moraxellaceae; genus Acinetobacter; species Acinetobacter sp. YH12252. Next base: position 70,465 of record NZ_VPEA01000009.1, on the reverse strand, counting down.
TGTCTGCGAACACGACTAACCCAATTTTAACGGTGAGTGGTGAATTGATTCGTAAAGTGCGTCCTGAGCGTATGGTTGCAGCAGCACAAACCACATGGGTCAACCCATTGAATAAACGTATTCAGGGGCCATTCCGTTTTAGTGTGAATGACAATGCGGCTGATGATTTTAAAATTACCCAAGGTAAGGTGTTTAATGATTATTTAATTGCAGGCACGGAAGGTTTTTATAAATTATTGACCAAATCTACAACAGCGAATCCTGCAGATTATGGTCAATGGCAACAAACCATAGGTACCGATCAGTTCAAAGGTTCTTTTGATGCCTATAAATTCTTTTCTGTGAACTTTTTGGATAATCGCGTTTTTAAAACCCAGAAAAATGTACCTTTAGGCAGTCGCTATATTTTCCCAATTTATGCAACCTTGACCTTTAATTTTGATGGCGGAACGACTACAGATAGCATCAAATTAGGTGTTGTTTTAGATGAGGATGGCAATATTCGTACAGATATAGCACCAAATGCCACAGAAACCGATATGTCTGGTCAGTGTGCAGCAATTCGTCAGTCTGGTGCTGAATATGTTGATACAAATGGTGTGCAGCAATACCGTATAGGTGTGTTAGGTGCAACCGATATCGACAATAAAGCAGTCACTTTACGTATGATTTTAGCCAATCCAAAATTTCATAAACTTGATGGCGCAGTCATTGGTTTGAATACCAAAATTGAAGCGGTTGAAGGTGGAAATGGTCAAGTGGTGGGCGGTGCACGTGCCAATATTGGCAATTTAGTTGCAGCCAACTCTACACGTATTACATTGTCTGATTTCAATGGCTCAACAGTGAAGTGGAGCAATATTTATCATGCGCAACTTGCAACTTACGTGGCTCAAAACCCTGCTTTAGCAACTGATGCAGATAAAGCTTTGGTGAAAGCCCAAGGTGGAGCTGTAAGTCTAGATGTTGCTGAGTGTTATAACCCAAATAAAGTGCGTATTTAGCATTAATTTTAGGTGACATAGTGATGAAAATAGCCCACTTTAGAGTGGGCTATTTATTATTCGAATTTTAGCTTGATTCAAATGAACATCATGTGGGGTTTTTAACCCGTATGATCTGTACGTGAACCTAAGGTTTCTAAGTGGGTCGTAAAATGATTGTTTTTTCGATCTGCAAAGTAGTGTTGTAAAGTACGTTCTACACTTGGGAAAGCCAATTCAGACCACGGAATTTCATCTTCACTAAACAAGCGTGATTCGATGGTTTCTTCACCTGCACCAAATTGACCATTCAACAATTGAGCTTTGAACAGCACATAAATTTGCCCAATCCGTGGAATGTTATACATGCAATAAAGTTGTTCGATTTCAATTTCCGCTTCGGCTTCTTCGCGGGTTTCACGGGCAGAACCTTGCTCCATGGTTTCAAACATTTCCATATAGCCTGCGGGTAAAGTCCACAAACCATAGCGTGGTTCAATTGCACGACGACACAACAATACTTTATTTTCCCAAACGACCAATGCACCACAAATGACTTTTGGATTGACATAGTGAATATTGCCACATGCGCTACACACTTGACGTAATTGCTGATCGCCAAGCGGAATTTTCATTGTTGTTTTTTGTCCACAATTTCCACAAAAGTTCATAGTGATCGTCATTGTTGAAGGGAGTTCTCAGAATAACTGAAAATTTCAACTTTGGCATCCTCTCTATCTATTGCCCACCTATTTCAGCTATGATGAAAACTTAGACAAGGAGAATTATAAGGCATGATTGATCATTCGCTCACGCATCTATTACAGCAACGTTTGCGCTTTTCTAAAACGTTCATGGAAGCGCATGCAGCGGTATTGATTGCCATTACCGACGAGTCTGATCCAAAGGTATTGCTAACCCGCCGTTCTACCTTACTCAATAATCACGCGGGTGAGGTGTCTTTCCCTGGTGGCAAACGCGATCCGCAAGATACCAGTAATATTGTGGTGGCATTGCGTGAAGCGCAGGAAGAAACTGCATTAAATCCATTTGAAGTGCAGTTGATTGGTGACTTGCCAATGCAAAAAGCCCGTAATGGAATGTTAGTCAAACCTGTGGTGGGGCTGATTCCCCCAAAAGTAGAACTAATTGCACAACCTTCAGAAATTGATCGGATCTTTTTTGCTTCTTTACAGCATTTGATGGAAGCGCCACCAACGCCGTATGAAGTGAGCTTTGCACAACAAAAATTATATTTTCCGAGCATGCAGGTTGAAGATGAAGTGGTTTGGGGTTTAACAGCGCGGATGTTGGTGTCTTTATTTGAATATGGTTTGGATTATCGTAAAGAATGGCCGTTTTTGTTAAATTCACCAACATTTAAGAAATAGAAAAATTTTGATGTGAAAATAGGAAGGAACCATGTTGTATAAATTTAAAGGATATGCCCCGAAAGCAATGCAGCAACCGTGGGATGGTTGGGTGGCGGATAATGCCACGGTCATTGGTCAGGTTGAGTTGGGGCAGAAAGTCAGTATTTGGTTTGGGGCTGTGATACGTGCCGATAACAGTAAAATCAAATTGGGTAATTTTAGCAATGTTCAGGAAAATGCTGTATTGCACACCGATGCAGGCATTGAAATGCAGATTGGTGATTATGTGACTATTGGACATCAGGCGATGTTACATGGTTGTACCGTGGGCGATAACAGTCTGATTGGCATTAATGCAGTGGTACTGAATCATGCGGTGATTGGTAAAAACTGTATTATTGGCGCCAATGCTTTAATTCCTGAAGGGAAAGTGATTCCCGATAATTCTGTGGTGATGGGTTCTCCCGGTAAAGTGGTTAAGATTTTGGATGAGTCTGCAGAAGCACGTTTAAAAATGAGTGCGCTGCACTATGCTGAACATTTTCAGCATTTTGTAAACCTAGAGCCTGCAACACTCTAAAATAGAATTTGCATCGTTTAGTCAAACGCATTTTTTAGCTGTAATTACATAGAATTTTATACTCAGGAATTGCAATCTAAGGGATGTAAATCCTCGCGTGAATTTCAGGAGTGGAGTATCATAACGCCAATTTTTGATATTTACTCCTTGAAGGTTGTGCATGAAATTGCTGGCATTGGAAACTGCCAATGAGCAGTGTTCCGTTTCGATTGTAGATGAAACACAGGAACTCTTTTTTCAATTAGATGCGCGAGCAAAAGCACAAACGCAAACCATCTTACCGATGATTGAGCAAGGCTTTGCTGAAACTCAAATTAGTACGGCTGATCTGACTGCAATTGCCTTTAGCCGTGGCCCGGGTTCTTTTAGCGGTGTGCGAATTAATGCGGCAGTCACGCAAGCTTTGGCGTGGGCGCATGATGTGCCTGTAATTCCTGTATCGACTTTGCAGGCATTGGCGCAGGCGGCTTATCGTCTTGAAGGATTAACTGCGGTTACGGCTGTGTTGGATGCACGCATGAATGAAGTGTATATCGCCAGTTTTGAGCTAGATGCACAAGGAATCATGCAGGCGGTTGATCAGGAACAATTATTGAATTATAGCGATGCTGCACAGACGGTACGCTTTCAATTGGTCGGTTCTGGTGCAGGTCTAATTGATCAAGAACAAATACAATACAAAGGCTTAAGTGCAACCGCACAAGATATTGCTACTATTGCACGCGTCTGTGCACAGCAACAGCAATGGGTCAGCGCAGAACAAGCATTGCCTGTCTATTTACGTGACAATGCTTGGAAAAAAATTCCAGAACAAGGCAAGGCATAATTAGGGTTATTTATGGATCTTTTACTGCTGCTCAAAGCGGCAATTATGGGTATTGTAGAAGGGATTACCGAATTTCTACCCATTTCTAGCACAGGACATTTGATTCTCGCTGCAGAGCTGATGGACTTTTGGACCAAAGAAAAAAGTGATGTATTTGTGATTGCCATTCAAATGGGGGCAATTGCAGCGGTCATTTATGAGTACTGGACACGTCTATGGGGCGCAGCTACGGGCATGTTTACAGGCGAAGAAAAAGGTCGTCGCTTGGGCTTTGGTCTGATCATGGCATCTATTCCAATTATTTTGATTGGATTGACCTTTGGGCAGACTGTAAAAGAATTACTCTTTAATGATGTTGCCGTGGCGATTGGTTTGATTATTGGCGGCTTTATCATTATGTGGATTGAAAAACATCCACCACAAGTACGTGCCCATGAGGTTGAAGACCTAACTTACCGAGATGCTATTTGGATTGGTCTAATTCAGGTATTGTCGCTGATTCCGGGGACTTCGCGTTCAGGTGCAACCATTATTGGTGCGATGTTCTTAGGTGTGTCGCGTAAAGCAGCAACCGAGTTTTCCTTCTTTTTGGGGATTCCTGTCATTATTGGCGCAGGATTACTCGACTTGTACCAAAGCTATGATGTATTCCAAACCACCGAAGATTGGACCGTACTCAGCTTCGGGATCATCGTCTCTTTTGTTTCCGCACTTTTGCTGATCCGTGCATTGGTGGCTTATGTGGCGAAACGTGATTTTATGATTTTTGCTTGGTATCGTATTGCTTCAGGTTTAATCATTTTATTGTTCGCATTCACAGGCTGGAAACTATGGTAAGCGAACTTCGCTTATACACCGAAGCCGAGTGGCTCACTCAAGCACAGCATTATTCTGCTGTGCTTTTGTCTAGAGGCGTGCAAACGCGCATTGAAACAATAGAAAAACTCAATGCGCGTTTTTTGCGTTTGAACCCTGAATTGGCATTGTGTGTCGATGCTGAAGGGCTGTGGTTATGTGCCCATGGCATGAAAATGCAACCCGAATGGAAAGCTGAAATTGGGCGGTTAAAGCGTGCCTCTTTAAAATCGGAAATGATTGCCCGTGCCTGTAATTTGTCGGAAAAACCAAGCCTGATTGATGCTACGGCAGGATTAGGACACGACAGCTTGCTCATGGCACATTTGGGTGCTCAGGTCACGTTGTTGGAACGTCATCCGATTCTTTTTACTTTGTTGGAAGATGCTAAACGTCAAGCCGCAGATGATCCTTTTTTAGCAAGTGTTGTTGCTCGTATCCAATTGGTTTTTACAGATTCAGCAAATTATTTACGCAACTGTGCGGCACAGGGCAAAGTTGTTGATGTGGTGTATTTAGATCCGATGTTTCCGCAGCGAGATCAACATCAACAGGCGCAGAAAAAGCAGGCTCAAGTCAAAAAACAAATGCAGTTATTACATTTGCTGTTACCTGAAGATGGCGAAATGGATTTAGGTGATCATTTACTGGGTTTGGCACAGCAAATTGCCAAACGTGTTGTGGTGAAGCGTCCACGTTTGGCGGTGTTTTTGGCGGGGCAGGAAACTACACATCAATGGCAGGGTGATGCTTGCCGATTTGATGCTTATTTCCAAGCAATTTGAACAACGGGTAGATTTCTACCACTAAAGCAGTGGCAAGGCGTTCAATGCTTCTATAATGCGCAAAGATTTGTTATATAGTTAAAATTGACAATTGATAATTACGACGACAAGCATAAACTTGGAGTTTGGAAACGCGAGCTGCGATTAACAGAATCCTATGATTGACTTCAAACCCTCCATTAATTTTTGGCACGATTTTAAAAGCAACCAAGCCGCAGGCGTTTGGTTATTTTTGGGTTCGCGACGCTCTTTGCAAATTATTCGTCCTTCTATCTTACAACTGATTTTTTGGGGGATTTTAGGTGGTCTTGCCAATACCTTATTCAGTTGGTTGGTCGCGGGAGAAGTGGGCGAATTTAACCCACAGGGTTTGGTCAGTTATGCCTTATGGCCTTTTATTGCTTTAATTGTCGGAATCATTCTTTCTCAGCGTGTCAATAACCCGCGTTTATTGTTAGTACCTGCTTTGTTGTGGTTGGTATTAGATACTCACGTTGCTTTATTGCAAAGCTTGATTCAATACATGGGCATGATGGATGTCTTGCCGTATGTGTTATATGACTATTTACCTACCATTTTTATGGTGCTGTTTGTTTGGCAAAGTTTGGCAGTAGTGTGGGTGTTTTCACGTGAGCTGCATTGGCCGTGGTGGGAACGTGCGCTGATTGTTTTAGCGACCTTATTCACTTTGGTGGTTTGGCAAATGTCAGTGATAAGTCAGCCCATTTGGAAGGTAGAAGAAGTTCCACCAAGTCTAAGCGAAGAAGCTTTTTATGCACAAAGTCGTGTACTCAATAAAGCTTTAGACAGTATTCAATATGGGGAATTTGCTCAATCGCATTGGTACTTTTTAGGGGTTGCAGGGGCGAGTTATCAAGACGTATTTATGTCTGAAATAGAACGGATTCGTGAACAGTTTGATACTCGTTTTGGTACTTTTGGGCGTTCGATGGTGTTAATTAATAACCCAATGACCCGCAATGTAATTCCAATTGCTTCACAAACTAGTATTGAATTAGCGCTGCGCCGTATTGGACAACGCATGAACCGTGAAAGTGATGTGCTGTTTTTATATATGACCTCACACGGTTTAAAAGATCATTTTGAAATTGAAAATGCACCACTTGACTTAAATCAGGTCGATCCGAAATGGTTACGCGATACTTTGGATAAATCGGGTATTCGTTGGCGTGTGATCGTCATTTCAGCCTGTTATTCAGGTGGCTTTGTATCCGCCTTGCAAGATGATAATACCTTGGTGATTACTGCATCGGCAGCAGATCGTGAGTCGTTTGGTTGTTCAAACGAAGCTGATTATACTTATTTTGGTCGTGCCTTTTTTGATCAGGCTATGCGTGAACAAAACTCTTTTGCTAATGCTTTTAATGAAGCCAAAGTGACTGTGGCGAAATGGGAGCAAGCGCAAGGTTTTGAACCTTCAGAGCCACAATGGGCAATTGGTAAAAATATGGAATTGATGTTGCCACAATTAGAGCAGCGTTTGTTTCCACAAAAAAATGTTGCAACATCGGCTGAAATTCAATTGAGTGCACAATCTGTTCAATAAGCCAAAGAGGAGAGGGTGATGGAGTTAATTCAGAACAACCGCTGTTTTGAGGGTGAGCAACGGATTTATCGTTTTCATTCAAATGCTTTACAGACTGAAACTCAGTTTGGCATTTTTTTACCAGAACAAGCTTTGGCGGGGCAGGCGTGTCCTGCGGTATTTTATTTGGCGGGTTTAACGTGTAACGAAGAAACCTTTGCGATTAAAGCACATGCGCAGCACATGGCAGCACAATTGGGACTAATTTTGATTAGTCCAGATACTTCACCACGTGGTGAAGCTGTTGCGAAAGGCGACCATTGGGATATTGGACAGGGTGCAGGTTTCTATATCAATGCGACACAATCACCGTGGGCGACACATTATCAAATGGAAACGTTTGTCTCCGATGAGCTTTATCAATTGGTACTGCAACAGTTCCCAATTCAGGCACAGCACCTTGGCATCATGGGGCACAGTATGGGCGGTCATGGTGCATTGACCCTCGCGTTTAAATATCCTGACAAATTTAAGTCCGTATCTGCTTTTGCTCCGATTTGTGCGCCAAGCCAATGCCCGTGGGGTGAAAAAGCGTTTTCGAATTATTTAGGTACAGATCAGCAAGTATGGTTACAGCACGATGCGACTGCTTTGGTGCAGGCCAAAGGTGCATTGTTCAGTGAAATTTTGATTGATCAGGGATTGAAAGATCAATTCTACAGTCAGCTCAATCCTGCATTATTTCAGCAAGCTTGCGATGCGGTTGGGCAAAAATTGAGTTTGCGGGAACATGCAGGCTATGATCATGGCTATTATTTCATTCAAAGCTTTATAGATCAGCATTTGCAATTCCATGCGGTACAATTGCAAGCGGACTAAGCCAAGTACTCAATTTTACGCATTGATTTTTAAACTTTTCTAGGCAAGTTGTTCACTTTTTATTAGAATGTTGAAGACTTGCTTTTTTACCATTTGGAAACATTGCTCATTTGGGTTTGAGTGTCTGGGTAAAATAACGACCGCACAATAAAATAAATAAGGCATCACATGCACAATTCAGAATGGGATTCACCACAACAAGCAACGCCATCTTCCCCGTTTTTTCCAGTGGAACCGACAACGCCACCCGCACGGAATCCATTACTTGGACGGATTCATCATTTTCAGTTTCATGGTAGCGCCTCAGAGTATTTTGGTATTTGGATTGTCAATATTTTGTTGATGATCGTGACCTTTGGGCTGTATGCACCGTGGGCAAAAGTACGTCGTTTGCGCTACTTTTATGGCAATACCGAATTAATCAAACGTCGTTTTGATTTCACGGGCATCCCACATAAAATTTTATTGGGACGTTTAATTGCTATTGGAATTTATGTTGCGATCTCGGTGATTTCCAATTATTCAGTCAAAGCAATGGTCATTGGCGTGGTGGCTTTATATTTGGCTGTGCCGTGGTTGATTCGAGCAACCATTCGTTTTAAGGCGCGAAATAGTAAATTTGGCAATGCCCGTTTTTATTTTTCAGGCAGTAACAAAGAAGCCTATTGGGTATTTCTAAAATGTATCGTAATTAATTTGTTTACTTTGGGCTTATTTTTTCCTGTGTTGGTGTGGATGTATAAGCGTTATTGCCTAGACCATTTATATGCAGGACAGCTTAAATTTAAACTAAAAGCAGACTGGCCAGCATATATGCGCGCAATGTATATGCCTATTTTTTTGTTCTTTGGCATTTTGCTTGCTGTCGGGATAATGTTGGCTTTGGCAGGACAGTTGAGTCGTAATCCTGCGCAGTTGGTTTGGTTATTTTTAGCGGTTTATCTGTTGGGGATATTTTTAATTTGGCCACTAATGTCGGCGCGAATTTTTATCACCACATGGAACAATACCAGTATCAGTCGTAGTGAATTTCAGACCGATTGTGGGCAGTGGCACTATACTTGGATTGTGGTGACCAATTGGATTGTGAAAGTCCTGAGTTTGGGTTTAATGACCCCATGGGCAGCTATTCGTTTATATCGCTATCAGGTTGAGTCTTTAAGTTTACATTTAAAAAATGATCCAGATTTGATGATCAATCAACTGCAAGCTGAACATAGCGCACTTGCAGAAGAACTCAGTGATATTTTTGATATTGATGTATCGCTGTAAGCTAGGAGAAGAAGATGGCAGCACAGATCGTGGATGTGGTGTTTTATGATGGTGTAGTGTCTAAACCATGGGCTGCCAAAATCTCTCCTATAGATGCTCAGTCGGTACTTATTCGTTATGGTGAAAATTTACAGCAACAACGACACTATCATTATCAAGACATGATGTTGGTGGGCGCACTAGGTAAAATTCAACCTGTCATTGAACTTAAAGACGATGCACGTATTGAATTTTCCGAAGCCTTGCCTGAATGGTTTCAACTGCGAAATAAACAGGTGCAGCATTCTATTTGGAAATTGGAACGTACGCCAAGCCTAATTGTATTTAGTCTGGTTTTTGTGTTGTTGATGGTATTTGCCACAGTGCAATGGGGCATCCCAAGTGCATCCAAATACGTTGCTTTTCAGTTACCTGCGAATACCTTAAAGCAAATTGGTGATGAAGCAGAGCGTTATATCTTAGACATGACAGCGCCAAGCCAACTGCCCGCAGCGCGTCAGCAGAAAATTCTAACAGATTATCGACAGCTTATTGCAGGAGATACACCTGCCAAAGTGCTGTTTCGACAAGGTGATCGCTTAGGCGCGAATGCTCTGGCAATTCCGAATAACACCATTATTTTGACCGATGAATTGGTGGAATTGGCGGAGAATGATCAGGAAATCATTGGCGTGTTGGCACATGAACAAGGGCATTTGGTAGAACGACACAGCTTGCAACAGGCTTTATCGAGCTTAGGGTTTAGTATTATTTTGCTCGCGATTACAGGAGATGGTACAGATTTAGTTTCGACCTTGCCTGTGGCGCTCGTGGGGGCAAATTATTCACGTAATTTTGAATCTGAAGCAGATTATTATGCTTTAAATACGATGCATGCTCAGGGCATTCCAACCATTCATTTTGCCCATTTTCTGGAGCGTTTGGCAGAAGATGCAGGTGAAGACACCGCCAAAAGCCCTTTGGATTTTTTACAAAGCCATCCTGCAACACAAAAACGTATTCAAGTGGTTAAGGATTTTGAACAAACGCAGCGTTTAGCGCCTTAACATGAAACAGTTAGTGGCGTTGCCAAACCGCGCTCAATTCTGTTTGTGCCATACGACTTAAATGATCAAGCACAACTTGTTCGAGGTAACTTAAATCTGTTTCAGTATTTTTTACCTGAATTTCAACTACAAGCTCATGTGTTTGGGGTATAAGTAGAATTGAGGCACTTGGCATCATAATTTGGTATTGGGTTGCGCTTTCTGCAACGTCAAATTTATGTTTCCAGTGGTTGAGTAGACGCTTGGCAATACGGCTTGCTTGCGTTGTTTGAATATGGGCAGAACTGTTTATCATCTGTTGAAACCAGCATGTTGTTCAAATGAGTAATGGTGTTCACCATAACAAAGCCAGACTGAAAGAACAGTGGAGTGCTGCAACAGAGCGTTGCGGAGATAGAATTATCAAATTGGCTGATCGACCTGAATCATCGAACTGAATGATCCAATCGTAACAGAATCCACCACACCAAGCAGTCTTTGCTATAATGCGCCACAATCCCAATATTTAGCTAGGTTCTCCCATGTCCAAGCCTTATTTAATTGCGCCGTCTATCTTATCTGCAGATTTTGCTCGTCTAGGCGAAGAAGTGGAAAATGTACTTCAGGCGGGTGCCGATGTGGTGCATTTTGATGTGATGGATAATCACTATGTACCGAATTTAACCTTCGGTGCAGGTGTATGTAAGGCATTGAAAAACTATGGCATTACTGCACCAATTGATGTGCATTTAATGGTGAAACCTGTAGACCGCATGATTGGTGATTTTCTAGAAGCGGGCGCAGACATTATCACGTTCCATCCTGAAGCTTCAGAGCATATTGACCGTTCATTGCAACTGATTAAATCGGGTGGGGCAAAAGCGGGTTTGGTCTTTAACCCTGCTACACCGCTGCATTATTTAGATTATGTACTTGATAAAGTTGATCAGATTTTACTCATGAGTGTGAACCCTGGTTTTGGTGGGCAAAAATTCATTCCAATGACTTTAGAGAAATTACGTCAGGCACGTCAAATCATTGATGCTTCAGGTCGTGATATCCGTTTAGAAGTCGATGGTGGTGTGGGACCTGCCAATATTCGTGAAATTGCAGAAGCGGGCGCAGATATGTTTGTTGCAGGCTCAGCAATTTTTGGCAAGCCAGACTATAAAACGGTGATTGATGAAATGCGTGCTGAATTGGCAAAAGTTGGCGCAGTCGAAGTATAAATTTCTACAATCACAAGTGCTTATGCTGTGGATAACTTTGTAGATAACCGTATGGATATCTATGTTGATAACACTATGGATAAGCCGATTAATTTATAAACATTTGTACATCAATTGTTTATGACTTATACAAAATAAGTATAAAAAGGATTCAGTCGAATCCTTTTTGTTTATTTTAAATACACTGAATTTATTGAGTATTTACTCAGTTAATTATAAAAATAAGTTGCTTAATATATAACTTGATTGTTTTAGTTGGCTTTTAAATCGCACGGATTCACTCTGTTTTTCAATGCAGAAGATATTGTGTATAAGTGGGGCTTGAATTATATTGAGTGCATTGTAGATTGTGGATTGTACTTGGCAAAAATGTTCAATTCTTGTGCAAGTTCAGGTCTGCATCTTTCATACTCAGGAATTTATTTAGTGCTGACTCAACCCTACAAACAAATGTGGTTTGTTGTCCTGATGGCATTTGTCATAGGGTGGAGTGGTATTGTTAGTGCTGCGGTAAAACCTGCACATGATTGGATGATGTCAAATCAGGCAGCAGGGTCTGAGATTCGACATTCTGCAACCGCAGCGAGTGAAATGACATCTTTGCCAGATTGTCATACCGCAGCTTTACAAACGCATCCTGAAACCAAGCAGCATATATCTGGGCATGATGCCAAGGCCAACCATCATCTCAGTCAGCACACATCCGCAACGGATACCGATTTAAATGCGGCAGATTGTTATGGCTCGGCTGATTTTTCTACTGCAAAGACGAATTGTCAGGACTGTGCGCAGTTGCATTGTCAAAGCTTAAACAGTGTGTTGAATGTGCAAGTCCCTGAACTGATTCAACCTATAGCACTTACATCGGTCAATATTCTATTGCCTGCTTATCAAGCTCAACATTTACTTGGGCATTGGCAGCAAATTTTACGTCCACCCAAAGCTTAATCCTGAATTCAAAACACCTTTACGTTTTATTTTAAGGATTAAGTCATGTCTAAATTTTATCAGCCTGCGCTGTTTTTAACAGTCTGTGCATTGTGTTCGAGTTCTGCATTTGCTGCGGTCAAGGAATATCACCTGACCATTGCAGAACAAACGGTCAATATCACGGGAAAACCTGTTCAACGTATTACAGTCAATGGACAATTTCCCGCGCCTGCACTCGAATTTGAAGAAGGCGATGAGGCGGTAATTCACGTTAATAATCAATTAAAAAATCAGGACTCATCTATTCACTGGCATGGTTTATTGTTGCCCGGTTTGATGGATGGTGTGCCTGGATTTAATGGTTTTCAAGGGATTAAGCCACAAGGACATTTTGTTTATCAATTTAAAGTACGTCAAAGTGGTACCTATTGGTATCACGCACATTCCAAAGGTCAGGAACAAGATGGTCTATACGGCTCTTTGGTGATTCATCCTAAAGCCAAGCCAGCCGTAAACGCACATGAATACACAGATCGTGATTATGTGGTGATGCTGTCAGATTTTCATGAAAAATCTAGCAATCAAATTCAGAAAGATTTAAAAATTTCAGCCGAGTTTTATCAAAATCAGCGTGAAACCTTAGGTGATGTTTGGCGTCAAGTACAGCGTGATGGGCTAAAAGCCACATGGTCAGACCGCAAAATGTGGAATCAGATGCGCATGCTGAAAACCGACCTTTCCGATGTCACAGGCTATACTTTTTTAATGAATGGCAAGACACCTGAACAGAACTGGACAGGTGTATTTAAGCCAAATGAAAAAGTGCGTTTACGTTTTATCAATGCCTCTGCCATGTCGTTTTATGATGTGCGGATTCCAAACTTAAAAATGACAGTGGTCAGTGCCGATGGTCAGCCAGTCAAACCTGTTACTGTGGATGAATTTCGTATCGGCACTGCAGAAACCTACGATGTGATTGTTGAACCTCAAGCAGCGCATTATCAAATTGAAGCGGAATCAATAGACCGCTCAGGTTTTGCTGTGGGTAGCTTGCAGAGTGAACTTCATTCTGCAACATCAAATCTACAGCTCCCTGCAGCGCGCCCGCGTGCTTTACTCACCATGCAAGATATGGGGCATGCTGCAGAGCATTCAGGCGATGATCATTCCAAGATGAACCATGCAACGATGTCTGAAATGGATCACTCAAAAATGAATCATGCAGCGATGTCTGAAATGGATCATTCCAAAATGAACCATGCAGCGATGTCGGAAATGGATCATTCCAAGATGAACCATGCAGCGATGTCGGATATGGATCATTCCAAGATGAACCATGCAGCAATGTCGGAGATGGATCATTCCAAGATGAATCATGCAGCGATGTCGGAAATGGATCATTCCAAGATGAACCATGTAGCGATGTCAGAAATGGATCATTCCAAGATGAATCATGCGGTAATGTCGGAAATGGATCATTCCAAGATGAATCATGCGGTAATGTCGGAAATGGATCATTCCAAGATGAACCATGCAACAATGTCTGAAAATACGCATACACAATATGGCATGCCTTCAACAGAACACAAAAATGCGGTGGTATATGGATGGGCAAATGCTTCTACACCCGCGGGGCATAAAGCCTTGCACTATGAAGATTTGAAATCGCTGCAGCCACAAGCAGATACACGTGAACCAAGCAGTGAATTGGTCGTGCGTTTAGGCGGTACGATGGAGCGTTATATCTGGACAATCAACGGTAAGAAATTTAGTGATGCCACACCACTCAAGGTGAAATATGGTGAGCGTATTCGGATTAAATTTATCAATGACAGCATGATGGCACATCCAATGCATTTACATGGCATGTTTATGCAGTTGGAAAATGGTCAAACGGCAGCAGAAATGCCGAATAAACACACCTTAATTGTGCCGCCAGGTCAAACTGTAACTGCACTGCTTACTGCAGATGAATTAGGTGAATGGGCAATACATTGTCATTTGCTCTATCACATGAGCGCGGGAATGATGAATAAATTGATTGTAGCGCAGGTGAGTGAAAATGAACCGCTTTCAACCACAGCAATTCAAGCCACTCAAACCCCTTCAGCGACAGCGCAAAAAGGAGCAGCACATGCACAACATTAATCTTTTTGCGAAAACAGTTTTAAGTATTTCTGTCTGCTGCATCAGTACAGTTGGGCTAGCAGCGACAGAGGTGCATAGTGCACATGCCAGTTCAGCAGAGATTGCAACAATTGCAGCTCAGGCTGATACTCAATCGCATCAATCGCATCAATCGCATCAATCGCATCAATCGCATCAATCGCATCAATCGCATCAATCGCATCAATCGCATCAATCCGATTCGTCCGTGCAAGAGTCGCAGTCACACGATCATCGTAAAGAACATGGTGCGCAGGTGTACGCGGTGAGCACTTTAGATACGCAATGGCAAGTGAATGATCATGCCGAGGGAGTGCTCAAATCTAAATTACAAACTCGTATCGGAACTGATGAAAACAAGTTGTTTGTGAAAATTCATAGCGATAAGCAAGAGTCACAAGCGACTGAATATGATGCCAAGTTGTTATACAGTCGTATGATTTCAGATTTTTGGGATGTGCAAGCAGGTGTGCGTTATCGACACGAAGTGAATCAGCAAGAGCATCAAACAGACCGAGAAGATAAGTTTGACGCTGTGTTTGGCTTACATGGTTTAGCTCCATATTTTTTTGAAACCGATGCTTATTTTTATTTGGGTGAGTATCAATATGCGGCTTTGAGTTTGGAAACCACACGGGATCTGTTATTGACTCAGAAATTGATCGCACAGCCTTATTTAGATGTAGATGTTATTCTGCAGGATGATGCCAAATATGCGAAAAAAACAGGACTCAACCGCGCAGCTGTGGGTGTGGAAATGCGTTATGAAATCAGCAAGAACATCATGCCGTATATCAGTGCAGGTTATGAGTATACGAAAGGTGATCAACACACTGATTGGCAGTCTGCAACCGATTCCGAGCAGAGCGGCTTATATGCGATAGGCTTGCGTTTCAGGTTTTAATGATTAGGGGTATTTATCAATGATTAAGTCAATGGATCGTTGCTGCTTCTAAATAGAATAGATTGTCCCTAAATACATAGGCTTGGTTTATACTGAGCCTATTGTATTTTTGGGTGTGGCGTATGTCTTCATCAACTCAAGATCCTCAATCGAATCAAGATAAAAACTTAGAAAACCAAAATCTAAACAATACTGGCTGTGGTTGTGATACGCAAAAAAATGTAAACCAGCCTTGTGCAACTGCGCCTACACACTCCAAGTCATGTGGCGATACAGGCTGTGGTTCGTCTTGCGATACAGAAAAAAGCTGTGCTGATCAAAATAGCTGTACATCTGCAACGACTGCCAAGGCAGATAAAGCAACAATTTTGGATTCGGAACTTTTGAGTCCGTGGGTGAGTGCATACCATATTCCTAAAATGGATTGTGGCGCAGAAGAACAAATGGTGCGGATTGCTTTGGCAGATCATAATGATATTGCAGCCTTGTCTTTTGATTCACCTGCACGACTTTTAAAGGTTTATCACAGCAACCAATCTGCCACAGAAATTACCCATAAATTAGAAGCATTGGGTTTGGGTGCTGTGTTGCAACAGACTGAAGCCAATACACAAACTGAACTGCCTGTATCTAACAGCGCTGCACAACAAAAAGTGCTATATGCCTTGCTTGGTATTAATGCCGCTATGTTTTTGGTGGAATTAATTGCAGGTTTAATTGCATCTTCGACTGGGTTAATTGCTGACTCCTTAGATATGTTTGCCGATGCCGCCGTGTATGGTTTGGCTTTATTTGTCGTGGGTCAATCCGCCAAGAAACAGCTCAAAGCTGCACATTTGTCTGGTTGGGTACAACTGGGTTTGGCTGCACTGGTTATCTTTGATGTCCTGCGCCGTTTCTTCTTAGGCAGTGAGCCTGAATCCATGTTGATGATGGTCATTGGTGCTGTGGCATTGCTGGCAAACGTCACCTGTTTATGGCTAATTTCAGGGCATAAAGATGGTGGAACCCACATGCAAGCCAGTTATATTTTTTCCGCCAATGATGTGATTGTGAATTTAGGTGTGATTATCGCGGGCGGTTTGGTGATGCTGACAGGGTCGAATTATCCAGACCTGATTATTGGCTTAGTTGTGGCCATGTTTGTATTGAATGGTGCGCGCAAAATTTTAAGTTTAAAATAGACGGATCATCGCTGCGCGGTGGCTTAAATTGCAACAGGAGGAACGACCTCCCTTGTTTGGGTTTTTAGAAATAGTCAAAGTGACTGAACACTCGACAAGAAAAATCTTCAGGACGGCCTGATTTCATGCTATTGAAGGAGGGCGTTATGGCCTGGATGATGTTGATATTGGCGGGTATTTTTGAAGTGGTTTGGGCATACTCCATGAAGTTGTCTGACGGCTTTAGTAAATTAACGCCCAGTATCGTGACTATCTTTTTTATGATTTTAAGTTTTGCGCTTTTGGCCTATGCCATGCGTACTTTGCCATTAGGCACGGCTTATACGATTTGGACAGGTATAGGCGCAGTCGGTTCATTTTTAGTCGGTATTTTTGTTTTAGGCGAACCTGCCAGTGCTATGCGTATGTTGGCTGCAGTTCTGATTATTTCAGGTTTGGTGCTTATGAAAATTTCATCCAGCTAACTTGGAATGCAGTCTTTTAGTGTGTGCTCAATAACAGATCGGTTTGAGTTAAAAACAGGATGACCTGATACCCAACCTGCTTGAGGAGAAAAATAATGCAATTGGCATTTACTGAAATGGACACTCCTGTAGGCGTGCTTAAATTGGTGGCTCACGATCACGCATTGGTTGCGGTAATGTGGGATAACGAAGATCATAAACGGGTACGTTTAGCCAGTTTAGTTCGACAAGATGATCATCCAATTTTGCTCAAAACTCAGCAGCAACTCCAAGAGTATTTTGCAGGTCAGCGTCAGCAATTTGATGTGCCTCTTGATTTTGAAGGCACTGAATTTCAGAAGAAAGTCTGGCAGGCGTTATTAAGCATTCCTTTTGGGGAAACTCGTAGTTATAAGCAAATTGCCGAACAAGTTGGTAGTGAGAATGCGATGCGTGCCGTAGGGGCGGCAAATGGCAAAAATCCAATTTCGATTATTGCACCGTGTCATCGGGTGGTGGGTGCAAGTGGAAAATTGGTGGGCTTTGCAGGCGGGTTGGATAATAAAGCGATTTTGTTAAAGTTAGAATCTTCAACTTCAAAAGTTTAAATGACTGAGATTCAACAACAATTTTGATCAAAATAAAATAGAGCAGGGGAAATGTTAAAAACATTATTGTTGCAGTTTTGGTGGCTTATTCTGCTTGTTGCAGGTGTAGGGCTGATCAAAATTTTCAAACCTTTTCTAAAGGGAAAGGTGGGGGAACTCGCAGTAAGTACGCATGTGAAGTTGTATTTAGATGAACGTTATATCTTGTTGAATGATGTAACTTTGCCTGATGAATCCACAGGAACAACCCAAATAGATCATATTTTATTGAGTCCTTTTGGGGTTTTTGTGATTGAAACAAAAAACTATAAAGGCTGGATTTTTGGTGGAGAACGCCAAAAAGTATGGACACAAAAAATTTATAAAAAGACCTACAAGTTTCAAAATCCTGTCTATCAGAACTATAAGCATATAAAAGTTTTGGAATCAGTATTGAGCGATATTGTCGAGCCTGAATATCTGCATTCTGTGATTGTATTTATGCCAGACTGTGAGTTTAAGACCTCTTTGCCCAACAATGTTTTTAAAGGCAGTGCATGGGTTGAGTATGTCAAAGGTTTTCGGCATGAAGTCATTTCACCGATGAAACTGAAACGTATTCAGCTGAGAATTGAAAAAGAACTACTTGATAAGTCTTGGAAAACCAATCGTCAACATGTCGAAAATTTGAAACAACGGCACGAACGTTAAAAAGTTGCAATGAAAAACCCTGATACAAGGTGATCAGGGTTTGAAGGAGTTGAACGATAAGCACTAAAACCTTTTCGGAATTTTCTGTCCGTTCGGTACAGGCGTTTCCGCATATTTAAGCACACCAAACAACCAAGTTTCAGCATGTTGTACCGCTTGTTTCAGTTGATCTCCCATTGCCAAGCGCCCTGCAATAAAGCTCGCCAATGAACAGCCTGAACCGTGATATTCACCTTCAAGCCGTGGACAGCGGGTTTCTGAAACCATTTCATTGTTAATATACAGTGCATTACGAATATGATCAGGGGTATCTTCATGCCCACCTTTGACCAAAACGGCCTGCGCGCCCATTGCAAATAATTTAGCTGTTGCGCGTTCTAAATCATCTTCACCCGTTAAGGCACGTAATTCCACAGTATTTGGCGTGATTAAAGTCGCCAGTGGAATCAACTCGACAAATGCCTGAACCAAAGTCGCTTGATCACCTAAAGAACCACCACTATTGGCAACCAAAACAGGGTCAAGCACATATAAATAATCAGGATGTGCACGTAAAAAATCTGCCAGCGCTGCAATATTGTCAGTGGTGCCCAACATGCCCGACTTTACAACTTTAATGGGCAAATCATTCACCACCGCATTGGCTTGCGCCAATAACAATTCTTTAGACGTTGCTTCAAAGCCAAATACTTGCTGAGAGTTTTGAATGGTCAGTGCTGTGCAGGCAATCGCTGCATGTGCACCGCTATTGCCAACGGCTTCAATATCAGCCTGTAAACCAGCGCCACCCGAAGGGTCTAAACCAGAAAAACATAGTACTGTTGGTCGCACACACATATCCTTAATTGCTTCTATTTACGTTAGTATAGGCAACTTTGGAGTAACACTCGATAGTCATTTAGGCACATAGGCTGACATTGTGATAAAGAACCTTTTAATTGATTTAGATGGCACGCTGACCGACCCGAAAGAGGGCATTACCGCTTCTGCGCGTTATGGTTTGGCTAAGGTTGGACATCCTATTGCAGATACGGAAAATATTGATTGGATTATCGGGCCGCCCTTAAAAGCCTCTTTGGCAAAATTACTTCATGTAGATGTGCATGACGTATTGGCAGAGCAAGCCTTAGCAGGCTATCGAGAGCGTTTTGCTGCAACAGGCTTATTTGAAAATCATGTCTTTGAAGATGTTGCTGCAACATTGGCAGATTTAAAACAGCAAGGCTATCGACTGTTTTTAGCAACAGCCAAACCTGAAATTTATGCACGCCAAATTTTAGATCACTTCGATTTATTGCAATATTTTGAATATCCCTACGGTAGCGAACTAAATGGTGAGCGTACCAATAAAGCGGATTTAATTGCCTATATTTTGCAGCAAGAACAATTGCAACCTGAACAATGTTTAATGATTGGAGATCGTGAACACGATATTTTAGGTGCACGAGCCAATGGAGTCGATTGTGTTGCAGTCGAATACGGCTATGGTTCGGCTCAGGAGTTAGACTTGGCTGCACCAAAACATAGAATTCAGTGTTTTGCGCAAATTTTGTCGGTGCTTGAACAGTTATCTGGATGAGCGAGATGCTTACATCTGTTTGCATTTCTAGCGCAGTGTTATTGCAAAGATCGTGCTTCAATATTTAATTTGAATATTTAATTTTAATATTGAAAGAGGGTATGTGATGAAGATATTTAGTCAATCTATTGCAGTAGTAGCGGTTTCAATACTGATGACTGCATGTGCCAATCATGCTGCTACATCCACAACACCTACTGCGCAGGTCGAAATGTACACATCATTGCAACATCGACAGTGTGAGCCAGATTCAGGTTTAACCCTTACGGAAATTGTTCAGCGTTTACAGCAAGCACAGATTCAGGTGAAGCGGGCCAGTGTAGGTTCAGATGGGCGGATGTATGCACAGGTCTGTGGTGGTGCAGATGGAAAAATTGCTATTGTCACGATTCCTCAATCTCAGCAGAAACAAGCAGCGGCATTGGGCTTTCAGCCTTACTCACAAATACGTTGAATTAAAGCATAAGTGCTGTTTTTAGTTGTCACCCATAAAAAAACCTCAGTTCTTTGCACTGAGGTTTTTTTACAACCGAATCAGGTTGAGATGTCAGGATACTTGGCGTTTCAAATTTTAGAACTGTGGTTTTACCACGACTAAAATTACAATCGCTAATAGCAGCACAGTCGGCATTTCATTGAAGAATCGCCAGAACTTGTGTGATTTATAATGCGCATTGCCAATCAGTTTTTGGCGGTAATAGCCACAAACCAAATGGTAAATCACCAATAAACCGACCAATGCTACTTTCAGGTAAAACCATAACGCATCGTGGTAATTGCGGGTCGCATCGCCCCAATCTACCAAAAAGTGTGCCGTGATGAGGGTGGCAATCATAGACGGCCACATAATCCCTCGGTACAACTTGCGCTCCATGATTTCAAAACGCTGATGGCTCAGTGTATCTTCACTCATGGCATGGTAAACATATAAACGTGGTAAGTAGAACAATGCAGCGAACCAGCAAACCACGGCAATAATATGTAATGCTTTTACCCATAAAAAAGCATCAGAAGGTGCATCCATCGACTATCCTATAGGAGATTATTCATCCCACTTCTTGAAAATAAGGCAGGCATTTACACCGCCAAAACCAAAACTGTTACTCATCACAGTATTCAATTTTGTGTCGCGTTTTTCAAGTACGATATCAAATGCTTTCGCGCCTTCATCAAGTTCAGTGACGTTGATGTTTGGTGCAATGAAGTCGTTTTGCATCATCAAGACAGAATAAATTGCTTCTTGAACGCCTGCAGCACCCAAGCTGTGACCAGTCATTGACTTCGTTGAGCTAAGAGCAGGCACTTTACCTTCACCAAACGCACGTTCCATGGCTTTCAATTCAGTCACGTCACCTGCTGGAGTAGAAGTACCATGTGTGTTCACATAGTCAATTGCGTCTACACCGTGTTGTTTCGCTTCGTCTAAAGCCATCAAGATACAACGTGTTGCACCTTCACCGCTTGGTGCAACCATGTCTGCACCGTCAGAGTTTGCAGCATACGCAACCACTTCAGCTAAAATATTTGCACCACGTGCTTGTGCGTGTTCAAGTGATTCAAGAACCACGAAACCACCACCACCTGCAATGACGAAACCATCACGGTCTGCAGAGTACGGACGAGATGCTGTTTCTGGTGTGTCGTTGTATTTAGAACACAAAGCACCCATCGCATCAAACAATAAGCTTTGTGACCAGTGATCTTCTTCACCGCCACCTGCAAGCATTAAATCTTGTTTACCCAATTGAATTAGGTTGTAGGCATAACCAATTGCATCGGCAGAAGTTGCGCATGCACTGGTAATTGAGTGCGCGATACCTTGTAATTTGAACGCAACACCCAAGTTTGCCGTAATGGTGTTCGACATGTTACGTGGTACGAAGAACGGGCCAATTTTACGTGCGCCTTTTTCTTCAAGTAGCTCAATCATTTCTGCAACAGATGCAGTTGAGTTACCGCCTGAACCACCCGCGATACCGTAACGTGGGTTGCCTGCTAAATCTTCTTGCTTTAAGCCCGCATGTTCAATGGCATCTACTGCAGCGTTGTAAGCGTACATCGCACACACGCCCATAAAGCGTTTTAATTTACGGTCAATGTGGTTAAAGTTTTGTTCTGCTGCTGCACTTACGTGGCTTTTGAAATTAAGTTCAGCATAAGTTGGGTTGGAACGTGTCCCAGAAATACCGTTTTGTAAAGAATGAGTCACAGCTTCTAAAGTATTACCAATGCACGAGTTAATGCCCATGCCGGTGATTACAACACGTTTCATCTACAGATCCCTTTTATGGTGATAATGTTGAGCCGAACACCGTGACTGCCAAGCAATCGCTGATACGGTATGACTCATGTCTTACAATTGCGTTCATAATAGCAGAAAGAATTTTGAATTCTTATGGCAAATATGATGCCACTTTGCAGGGAAGATCAAACCGCAGCGAAGCGGTAAATGAGATGCAGGAAGCCAACCAAAAGATACACAATCATATTGAGATAAACTTAGACTACACCTAGTATCTACCCATAAATCATAGAAATTAAAAATGAGGAGTAAGAATGTCAGATTCCAAGAATAAACAATCAAGCGGATTCTTCTCGAATGCGATTGGGGTGGCTAAAAAGCTCAGCAGTACAGGCATCCATGTATTGCAGCAAGTTGCACCGGGTACTGTAGCGAAGGATGAGCACAGTGCAAAATCAGGGCAAATTATTGAAGGTCAGGCACGTAGTTTTAGTGCTTTTCAAGCGCGTCAGTATGACAATCCTCAACACATGCTCAGACAGCATGTGCCACAAGTTTCACGTCAGCTTTTAGGACGTCACTATAATCGCGTCAATCAGGTAGCGAGTTTTGTGTCGCCCGATTTTTCCGACAAAATTTCAGATTATTTATTTGATCAGCTGAATAGTTTTACCTCCAATATTAGCTCTGTTGATGATGTGCTTGATCAAGCAGGTGTGCGCGATTTAGAAGAATTGACTCAAGATGTAGATCGTTCTAAACGAATTAGTCAGGCACTCGCAGAACAAAATAAATGGATTGCATCACTGCAAGGCGCATTGACAGGTGCAACAGGAGTAATCGGTTCAACTATTGATGTGCCTGCATCTATTGTGATGTCTTTGCGTACCATTTATCAGGTGGGACGTGCATACGGTTTTGAACTGAACAAAGACACCGAGCAAGAAATTGTTCAGTTTATTTTTAAACAAATTGATTTAGGCGTCATTGCAGAAAAGCAAGCGGTACTGATGGGGCTAAAAACCTTATCCAATATGCTGCAAACTCATGATGTGCATCAATTACAAAATATGCTCGGTTCAAGCAATGATTATGAGGCATTAAAGAAATACTTCTTGAATGAGCAAGGTCAAGTCAAATGGCCGTGGTTGAATCATGTACCTAAGTTTTCCATGTTGAATAAACTCACGCCTGTAGCAACCGCATCGGTGAGTGCAGTATATAGCTGGAAATTGGTGGAAGATGTGCATCACAAGGCACAGCAAGTGTTTTCCAATGCCCGTAGCTATTTAATTCAGCATAAAGACAGCAATTTATCAGCCATTCATGCGTATGAAAAATCGTTGGAATTGCTGGCACAGGCTGCGCCTAAACTCTTGGAGCAATTGAAGGGCAATGAAGCTAAACATGCGGAGCAAGATGAATTAGTAGCGGGGCAAGAGCGCGCGGAATCTGCGCCGTCAGATGCTTTAGTGCAAACCGTATCAGACCATGAAAGTATCCGAGCGGTAAAAGTGCAGAAAAAATCGGACAAAGTGGAAACAACTGCAGCACAGCTCGATGAAAATATTCAGCAAGGTCTAGAAGAATTGGCAGATCAAATGCTAGAGCCACATGCTGAAGTTGCACCGCAAAAACCTGCTGTACCTGCAGAAGAAATTGATGAATATAGGCTGGAAGATGCTTTAGAGCCTGTGGAAGATTCAACCCAAGTGGCTGAAACTGTTTCGGAAAATCCAGTAACATCAAGTACAGAAACTGCAAAGCAGGTTACAAAAAAGCCGAGAACTCGTACAAGTACTCGCAAGCCAAAAGCTGAATAAAAACAAGTGATAAGTAGAAATTTGGTTGGTATTTTAACTGCCTATGAAATATTGACCATTTTTCTATCTTCGCTTACAATTGCATGCCCTCAAAAAGTAGTATGTTTTTGGGGCTTTTTATTAACGGGAGAATTGCCACATGGCAACAACAAATCAGTTGATCCGTAAGGGTCGTACGACTTTGGTTGAAAAATCAAAAGTTCCTGCGTTGAAGGCTTGTCCACAACGTCGTGGTGTTTGTACACGTGTTTACACAACTACACCTAAAAAACCTAACTCAGCAATGCGTAAAGTTTGCCGTGTTCGCTTAACTTCAGGTTTTGAAGTTTCTAGCTACATCGGTGGTGAAGGTCACAACCTACAAGAGCACAGTGTTGTTCTTATCCGTGGTGGTCGTGTTAAAGACTTACCAGGTGTACGTTACCATACCGTTCGTGGTTCTTTAGACTGTGCTGGTGTGAAAGATCGTAACCAGTCACGTTCTAAATACGGTGCTAAACGTCCTAAGAAATAATCTTTTAAAGATTAAGCCCTTAGTTCGTAGAACTGCAATCCTTTATCGTCTCGCTTGTCTGATTTCTGCATTTAATTTTGTGAAATTCAAGCGACGTGTAGTAAGGCCAGCGAAATGCACACGACACTTTGTGCTACGGCTGGATCACCCTGAAGTGTCATATTTATAGGTAGTTTAAAATGCCAAGACGTCGCGTAGTCGCTGCTCGTGAAATCCTTCCGGATCCTAAATTCAGCAGCCAAACAATCGCTAAATTCATGAACCACGTAATGCAAGATGGTAAAAAGTCTATTGCTGAAAGTATCGTTTACGGTGCTTTAGACCGCGTTCAAGAAAAATCTAAAGTAGACCCAGTTGAATTTTTTGAAGCTACGCTTGAAAAAGTTCGTCCAATGGTCGAAGTAAAAGCACGCCGTGTTGGTGGTGCTACTTATCAAGTTCCTATGGAAGTACGCCCATCCCGTCGTACTGCTCTAGCGATGCGTTGGTTGGTAGATGCTGCTGCTAAGCGTTCTGAAAAAACTATGGCGTTACGTCTTGCTGGCGAGTTGCTTGATGCATCTGAAGGTAAAGGCGCAGCGATCAAAAAACGTGAAGATGTGCACCGTATGGCTGAAGCCAACAAAGCCTTCTCTCACTACCGTTTCTAAGCGGATAAAACAGGCCCTAATCAGGAGGGTGATGAATCAGTTGTCACTGAGTTGTCATCAAATCGCTTTAAGTTGCTAAGCAGCTTAAAGCGTCCTGTTTTAAACAACAAAATTTAGGAATGCTAGAAATCATGGCACGTCAAACCCCAATTTCTCGTTACCGTAACATTGGTATCTCTGCGCACATCGATGCGGGTAAAACAACAACTTCAGAACGTATTTTGTTCTATACAGGTGAAAGTCACAAACTTGGTGAAACTCACGAAGGTTCAGCAACAACTGACTGGATGGAACAAGAGCAAGAACGTGGTATTACTATTACCTCAGCAGCTGTAACATGCTTCTGGAAAGGTATGGGTAACCAATTTGACCAACACCGTATTAACGTAATTGACACACCGGGACACGTTGACTTCACAATTGAAGTTGAGCGTTCTATGCGTGTTCTTGACGGTGCATGTATGGTTTACTGTGCTGTAGGTGGTGTTCAACCGCAGTCTGAAACTGTATGGCGTCAAGCAAACAAATATAAAGTACCTCGTTTAGCGTTCGTTAACAAAATGGACCGTACTGGTGCAAACTTCTTCCGCGTAGTTGAACAAATGAAGACACGTTTGGGTGCTAACCCAGTGCCTATCGTTGTTCCAGTAGGCGCAGAAGACACATTTACAGGTGTTGTTGACTTAATCGAAATGAAGTCAATCATCTGGGATGAAGCTTCTCAAGGTATGAAGTTTGAATACGGCGAGATTCCAGCTGATCTTCAAGCAACTGCTGAAGAATGGCGTACTAACATGGTTGAAGCTGCTGCTGAAGCATCAGAAGAACTCATGGACAAGTACCTAGAAAATGGTGAACTTTCTAAAGAAGAAATCATTGCTGGTTTACGTCAACGTACATTAGCGGGTGAAATTCAACCTGCAATGTGTGGTTCTGCATTCAAAAACAAAGGTGTTCAACGTATGTTGGACGCAGTAATTGAATTCTTACCTGCACCAACTGACGTTGAAGCAATTAAAGGTATCTTAGACGACAAAGACGAAACTGAAGGTTCTCGTGAAGCGTCTGATGAAGCACCGTTTGCTGCGTTAGCGTTCAAAATCATGAACGACAAATTCGTTGGTAACTTAACGTTCGTACGTGTTTACTCAGGTGTTCTTAAAGCGGGTAGCCCGGTTTATAACCCAGTGAAAATGAAGCGTGAGCGTATTGGTCGTATCGTACAGATGCACGCAAATGACCGTCACGACATCGAAGAAATTCGTGCGGGTGATATCGCAGCGTGTGTAGGTCTTAAAGATACAACCACTGGTGATACATTGTGTGACGAAAACGCAGTGATTACACTAGAGCGTATGGAATTCCCAGAGCCAGTAATTGCATTGGCTGTTGAACCTAAGACTAAAGCTGACCAAGAAAAAATGTCAGTAGCTTTAGGTCGCTTGGCGAAAGAAGACCCTTCATTCCGCGTACGTACAGACGAAGAATCTGGCCAAACGATTATTGCGGGTATGGGTGAGCTTCACCTTGACATCATCGTTGACCGTATGAAGCGTGAATTCAACGTTGAAGCGAACATTGGTAAACCAATGGTTGCTTACCGTGAAACGATCAAAAAGTCTATCGAACAAGAAGGTAAGTTCGTACGTCAAACTGGTGGTAAAGGTAAATTCGGTCACGTATTCGTACGTTTAGAGCCGCTTGATCCTGAAGCTGGTAAAGATTACGAATTCGCTGAAGAAGTTGTAGGTGGTGTAGTACCTAAAGAATTCTTCGGTGCAGTAGACAAAGGTATTCAAGAACGTATGAAGAATGGTGTCTTGGCTGGTTACCCAGTTGTAGGCATTAAAGCTACATTGTTCGACGGTTCTTACCACGATGTCGACTCTGACGAATTATCGTTCAAAATGGCAGGTTCTTACGCATTCCGTGATGGTTTCATGAAAGCAGATCCTATCCTTCTTGAACCAATCATGAAAGTTGAAGTAGAAACTCCAGAAGACTACATGGGCGATATCATGGGTGACTTAAACCGTCGTCGTGGTATGGTTCAAGGTATGGACGACTTACCTGGCGGTACTAAAGCAATTCGTGCTGAAGTTCCACTTGCAGAGATGTTTGGTTACGCAACTCATATGCGTTCTATGTCTCAAGGTCGTGCGACTTACTCTATGGAATTTGCTAAATATGCTGAAACTCCACGTAACGTGGCTGATGGCATTATTGCTAAATTCCAGTCTGGTGGTAAAAAAGGTGACGACGAGTAATCTTTCGATTACTATAAGCGCAAACTAATTCATAGTTAAAAACCTAATGCTCATGGAGTGATCCTCCATGAGTTGTTTTAAAAAGGAAGATCTCATGGCTAAGGCTAAGTTCGAACGTAATAAGCCACACGTTAACGTGGGCACAATCGGTCACGTTGACCATGGTAAAACAACTTTAACAGCTGCGATTGCTACAGTATGTGCACGTAAGTTTGGTGGTGAAGCGAAAGATTACGCTGCTATCGACTCTGCACCAGAAGAAAAAGCACGTGGTATTACAATTAATACTTCTCACGTAGAATACGATTCTCCAACTCGTCACTACGCGCACGTAGACTGCCCAGGCCACGCCGACTATGTTAAAAACATGATCACTGGTGCTGCTCAGATGGACGGTGCGATCCTTGTTTGTTCAGCGACTGATGGTCCAATGCCACAAACTCGTGAACACATCCTTCTGTCTCGTCAGGTAGGTGTACCTTACATCATCGTATTCTTAAACAAATGCGATATCGTAGACGACGAAGAGTTAATTGAATTAGTTGAAATGGAAGTTCGTGAACTTCTTTCTACTTACGACTTCCCAGGCGACGACACTCCAGTAATCCGTGGTTCAGCACTTGCTGCACTTAACGGTGAATCAGGTCAATATGGTGAAGATGCTGTAGTTGCTCTTGTTGAAGCGCTTGATACTTACATCCCAGAGCCAGTACGTGCAATCGACCAAGCATTCTTAATGCCAATCGAAGACGTATTCTCTATTTCTGGTCGTGGTACAGTAGTAACTGGTCGTGTAGAAACTGGTATCGTGAAAGTAGGCGAAGAAGTTGAAATCGTTGGTATCAAAGACACAGTTAAAACAACTGTAACTGGCGTAGAAATGTTCCGTAAACTTCTTGACGAAGGTCGTGCGGGCGAGAACTGTGGTGTTCTTTTACGTGGTACTAAGCGTGAAGACGTACAACGTGGTCAAGTACTTGCTAAACCAGGTACAATCAAGCCACACACTAAATTCGATGCGGAAGTATACGTACTTTCTAAAGAAGAAGGTGGTCGTCACACTCCATTCCTTAACGGTTACCGTCCACAATTCTATTTCCGTACAACTGACGTAACTGGTGCAATCCAGTTGAAAGAAGGCGTTGAAATGGTAATGCCAGGTGACAACGTTGAAATGTCAGTAGAATTAATCCACCCAATCGCAATGGACCCAGGTCTACGTTTTGCGATCCGTGAAGGTGGTCGTACTGTAGGTGCTGGTGTTGTTGCTAAAGTAACAGCATAATCACTTTATAGTGTGAAAAAGCGCTCCATTTGGGGCGCTTTTTTTATGGCTGTATTTTGTGTGCTAGTTTCCAGGTGGATGAAAGCTTGTCCTACTGTATTGATGGATGAAATAGCTGTTCTTTAAACCTTGAATCAATCTAAAACCATTTTATGAACATTCTTTTGCTGCGGTTTAGTTGCCTTTTTTTCTCTTACATCATAAAAATAATTTTGCTGTCTAATTATTCTTGCTCTTACGTCATAAAAAATCATCGTCTATTTTTTTACTCTTGCGTCGTAAAAATAATTTCATTGTCTATTTTTTACTCTTGCGTCACAAAAAATAATTTCACTTATCATTATTTTTTATTCCTCATGTCCTGAACTGACAACTCACTGTCCTTAACTGCACTTAAATACCGCACAGAAAACCGTAATATGAACTCATACCGAAAAATAAAAAATATAGCGGGTTACAGGAAATGAATGACTTCATTGTTGTAACCTCAGGAGTGAGCAACATGAATGCTAAAGTGAGTATTAGTGAACGTGCAGGGGCGAGTTTTCCTGTCCGTCGAATGAATTTCAACTTTGATGCTGTACCTGAATATTGGATGAATGGTAATGCAGGTCTAACGCATTTTATGACTGCATTATCTGCGTTATTTCCCGCAGGTGAGAAGTTCTTTATAGACAGTGTGCGTGCTGTGCGTTATCACCCAATGCTGAAAGACAATGCAGATTTACAGAAAGAAATCAGTGCATTTATTGGACAAGAAGCCATGCACACGCATGAGCATGTCGGTTTTAATGCCTCTGCACAGAAATTTGGGCATGATGTTGATACTTTGGATTGTTATACAGATACTGTGATTCAAACTACACGCAAATTTATGGCAAAGTTGGCTAAACCGATTGGCATTACACAGAAAATGGTAGATTTAACTGCGACCACTGCGCTAGAACATTTCACAGCTACGATTGCCTCACAATTATTGACCAATTCACATATTCAAGAATTGATGACCGATGACACCATGAAAACTATGTGGTTGTGGCATGCGATTGAAGAAAACGAACATAAAGCTGTTGCGTATGATGTATTTGAAGGTGTGTTTGGCAAAGGTCTGAAAGCCTATGCACTACGTACAAGTTCTTTGGTTATTTCGATGCTGACTTTATTTTTTGTACAAAACTATTTTTTGTGGCGTTTACTAAAACAAGACAAGCAGTTGAATTTGGAAAATTTACGCATGATTTATCGTTATGCCTATAGTCCATCTAAAGGGATTATTACAGGCATGGGCAAAGAAATGTTGTTCTATTTCAAACCGAATTTTCATCCTAACGATTTTGATACCACAACATTATTAAATACTTGGAAAGCTAAATTAGGCTTTTAAACTTTTCCTTTTGGTCAGGCAACGTAAGTTGCCTTTTTTTTTGCTCGATTTTTTTGTCGTGAAATCTATAATGCCTACATCTTAGAACAGCACAAGATCATTTCTTATGATTCGTTTAATGCAAGCCCATGATGTCGCCGATGTGGTTGCGATTGAAAATTTGGTACAAAGTCATCCGTGGAGTGCCAAACAATTTGCCGAAGCGGTAGAGAGTTATCACAGTACCGTGATTGAACATGCAGGGAGAGTGGTGGGTTTTTGTATTTTGCAACCTGTGTTGGATGAAGCAAATTTGTTGTTGATGGCGGTGCATCCAAGTCAGCAAGGCAAAGGTTTAGGTTATCAACTGCTAGAACATTCTATTGCAGGTTTGAAAAACCAACCTGTGCAGATTTTTTTAGAAGTACGTGAAAGTAATTTAGCTGCGATAGCCCTGTATGAAAAGTCAGGTTTTCATCAAATTGATTTACGTAAAAATTATTATCCTAAAACGGATGGCACACGGGAGCATGCCATTATTATGGTGAAATCTTGTAGCGATGATTTTGCCAGTTTGTTTAAGTGAATCTGATCGATGCAAAAATCAGTATTGCATCATTACATTTTTATTTGATGATGGAGTTATTCCAGCCTAAGGGCAGCGTGGTCATTAAGGAGTTTCCCAATTGCTGCACCTCATCGGTATTTAGGCTGCGGTTAATGCGTCGCCATTGACCATCAAGCAGTAGCTCAAGGGGCACATATTGCGATTTATAGTTCATTTTATTGGAATGTGGTACCCAATAACCTAAGTAAACATATTGCAGTCCCAAATGCTGTGCCTGTTCAATTTGTTTTAATACCGCAAATGTTCCGAGTGAGCGACGACTTTCGTCTGGGTCAAAAAAGGTATAGACCGCAGAAATACCATCATCTAAATAATCACAGGTCGATACTGCAATTAAGCGATCATCTTGCCAAACCTCTAAAAAGAAGCTGCTGGTACAACTGTGGATTAGGAATTTTTCAAATTGGTCACGGCTGGCAGGGAACATATCGCCATCGGCATGTCGTTCATTGATATAGCGTTCATACAGCGCATAATGCAAATCACCTGCATCTTGTGGCTTGGTGATTTTGATCTGTAAATCGTGATTGCGTTTCCAAGCTTTCTTTTGCGTGCTGTTCATTTTAAATTCAGCGACAGGAATACGTGAAGAAAGGCATTGGCGGCACAAATGGCATTCAGGACGATAGACAAAATCGCCACTGCGACGAAAACCGACCCGAGAGAGTTCAGACAAAGTCAGCACATCAATTTTATGTGCAGGATCTAAAAAAACCATCCGCGCAGATTTTTCAGGTAAATAGCTGCAATCATGCGGCGGAGTAATGTAATACTGCAAATCATTTAGCAGGGATTTTGGGTGATATGAATTCATTGTCAAGATCCCTCTCTGTTATTGTCATTCAAGTAGGCGCGCATACTGCGCTATTGTTTTACTTGAAAATACACTGTCCTGATATTTTTTCCAATTGATTGCAGGTTGTTTTACAACATCTTGTAACGATTTAAGATAGTCTTGGCGAGAAAGTGTACATGCTCCGAGACTGATTAAATGGTCATTGACCAATTGACAGTCAATCCAAGGCAATTGTTGTTCTTGTCCGAGCAGCATCAAACTATAAAATGCCATTTTAGATACATCAGTGCGATGGCTAAACATGGACTCACCAAAACAGCCCTTGCCAATGCTGACCCCATATAAACCACCGACCAAAAGATCTTGCTCCCAAACTTCGACACTGTAGCCATAACCTGCTGCAAAAAGCTGACTGTAACCTTGAATGATCTCTTCAGAAATCCAAGTTTCATTGGCATAGCTACGGGGCAAGGCACAATTGCGAATTACCTGTTCAAAGGCATGATTGACAGTAATGCGATAATCCATTTTTTTCATGTTGCGGATTAAAGACTTACTCGGCTGATAATGTTGCGGAATAATCACGCAACGTGGCTCAGGACTCCACCAACAAATAGGATCACCCTCTGAAAACCATGGAAATAAGCCATGTGTATAAGCTTCATAGAGCGTAGAAGGGGAGAGGTCTGCACCTACACAAATCAAGCCTTCACCTTCAGGATCAACTTCAAGGGGATCAGGGAAAATGAATTGTGAAGCTGGGAGTGTGTGCATATCAATTGCCGTAAGAAGTTTTGCGATGAACTTGATTTCATCATACCTAAAAATGTCGTGATAAAAAAACCGCTCAAGGAGAGCGGTCTTTAAACTTGGTCACAAAATTATTCACCAAGTGCATCTAAATATTTTTCTGCATCCAATGCAGCCATACAGCCTGAACCTGCAGAAGTAATTGCTTGGCGATAAATTGAATCGGCCACATCACCTGCAGCAAATACGCCAGCCACAGAAGTTTGAGTCGCATTGCCTGAAGTGCCGCTTTGTACTTGGATATAACCATCACGCAAGTTCAATTGACCTTCGAACATGCCTGTATTCGGTTTGTGACCAATCGCAATGAATAAGCCAGACACATCAACAATTTGAGTAGAGCCATCAGTGGTTGATTTTAAACGTACTGAAGTTACGCCTGTGTTGTCGCCCAAGACTTCATCAACTTGGTTATTCCAAAGAATACTGATTTTGCCTTCTTTTTCTTTGGCAAATAAATGATCTTGCAAGATTTTTTCAGAGCGAAGTGAATCACGACGATGCACCAATGTCACGTGTGATGCAATGTTAGACAGGTATAATGCTTCTTCAACAGCCGTGTTACCACCACCAACGACCATCACTTTTTGGTTTTTGTAGAAGAAACCATCACAGGTAGCACAAGCACTTACGCCTTGACCCATAAATGCTGCTTCAGATTCTAAACCTAAATATTGTGCAGTCGCACCTGTGCAAATGATTAAAGCATCACAGGTAAATTCTTCCATATCACCTTTCAGTACAAATGGGCGCACATTCAGGTTTACTTCATTGATATGGTCATACACGATTTCTGTGCCAAAGCGTTCCGCATGAGCTTGCATACGTTCCATTAACGCTGGGCCTGTTAAACCTTCAGGATCACCTGGCCAGTTATCAACTTCCGTAGTTGTGGTGAGTTGACCACCCAATTGTAAGCCTGCAATTAAAGTCGGTTTTAAGTTGGCACGTGCAGCATATACTGCAGCACTATAACCTGCAGGGCCTGAACCTAAAATAATTAAACGTGAGTGACGAGCGCTCATGCACAGCATCCTTTTTTTATTTAGAAATTTATGGAATTATACGTGAAACAGGATGAGTTTGCTGTGTGATTAAAGTTGATATTACTGATCATGTAAATCGATTTGAGCTATATAGAAAAAGTTAACAACACACTTCAATAATCTTGCATCTTTTTCTAGGCAACACATGCATAATAGAAGGTCTGTTATAATTTATAGCTTGCTGTGTGGTGAAGCTTGCATCGTGAAATGCAACTTAAATGACACAGCTAAATGAAATACAGACGCTCCGAATCAGGTGGCTTTTTAAGACCATCGAACAAACAAAAAACATTGATGAAGAATTGGCGACAGGACAATATATGACTGCGGTGTCGGGTGCTTATGCACATCGCTTAATAGCGACATTATTTTTGGTCTCTTTTGGAATATATCTGTTCCTTGCAACGGTGACCTATACTCCATTTGACCCAGGTTGGATGCACATTTCCAGTGACACCCAACAGGTTTCAAATGCGAGTGGAATCGCAGGTGCGTGGATTGCCGATTTACTGTTTGGCTTTTTAGGTTGGGCGAGTCTGCTTCTTCCTGCTTATTTTTTTATTGAAGCCTTACAAGTCTGGTGGCCACGTAGTTTTTTAAACCGACCATTTCGTTATGCTGCACAATTCTTCATTTTATTGGCAACAGCAAGTTTGCTGTATTTATT
The DNA here is from genome assembly GCF_013417365.1 of Acinetobacter sp. YH12252. NCBI lineage: Bacteria > Pseudomonadati > Pseudomonadota > Gammaproteobacteria > Moraxellales > Moraxellaceae > Acinetobacter > Acinetobacter sp. YH12252. Next base: position 36,517 of record NZ_VPEA01000009.1, on the reverse strand, counting down.
TTGGCAAGTACCTGCCGATACGTTAGACAATGCCTCAGGCGGCATCATTGGTTTTGAACTTGGGAAAAGTTTATCGCAAATTTTAACCATTTATGGAGCAACACTTTTTTTAGTCGTCTTTTGGATTTTCTTATTTACCCTCGCATTTGGGGTGAAGTGGAACAGAACGTGGGCAACTTTAAAAGCTACACCTGCTTATCTGCAAGATTTGTTCTATCGCAATGTACCTGAAGCAGAATCTGACTTTGACCGTTCTACACCACAGGTGAAAAAGACCGTTGTCGCTGCTGCACCTGTGGTTGCTGTTGAAGTGGCATCAACTGATTTAGAAGCAGCAAGTGAACCCGTGGTTGCACAGGCGAAAGAAGCTGAAACAACTGCGCCACATCCTGCGGCAGAGCGTATGTTTAATCACATGCAGCAACGTGAAGAAGAAGAGCAACAGGCGCAGCAACAGCTATTGGTGCAAGATGAAATTGATGATGTTGAGTTAGAAAAAACCATCGAAAAGGCGCATCGCTTAGAACAAGACAGCCAGCGTATTGTTGCGACAGGCGAAGTGTGGCGTGCTTTACAAGAAAATACCGACAGTCAGCATAACCAAGACATTCATGCATTATTACGTGCTTCTGAAGAACCAGAGCCACATCTACAATCGAATCCTTTTGATGAAGTGCGTCCTGCATCTACGGCATCTCAAGCCACTGCAAAATCTTCGTTAGATTGGGATGATGATCAAATTTTTGATGAATTGCTCGCAGCAGTTCCGCAAGGCAAAGCTGCAAGTGATTTACACAGCCCATTCCAAAACAGCGGGGCAATGGATACTTTAGATGAGTCTGTGACCCAGCAAGAAACAGTGCATCCGCACTCGAATCCTACGGCTCACAATTTTAACGATGATCTCAGCAGATTTGAGTCAGATTTTAACCCGCCATCGTCAAGTGCTTCGAATACGCAAAATCATGCTGTACGCCAAGAGCGCCATTTGCAGCATGATTTAGACAGTTTAGATGACTTGTTGGTGGATGATCTTTTGGGTGATGAGTTACAGCAAGATGCATTTCAAGATCAAGCGCCTGTAGCGCGTAGTACCAGTAGCTATGCACAAAGTTCTGCTTTTGTTCAGGCACCTATTCAGACGGCAGCCACTGCCGCAGTGATGGCAAACGCAGCGACTGCTACACAGGCTGAACAAGCAGAAAAAGTGGCGTTATCCAAAGAAGCATTTATCGAAGCTTGGCAGGAAACCGCAGGCAAACCACTAGACGAAGATGACTTTGATTTTGATGCGCCGCTGACCGATGCACATGGTCGTCCGATGTCACGCGCCATGCAGGTTGCAGAAAAACGTCGTGATTTATCGCCATTACCAGGTTTGGATTTGCTTGATAAAGTCGATCCAAACAAAAAAGTGAACTTCACCGCAGAACAATTATCGCGCTTGTCGGAATTGCTGGAAATTAAATTACAGGAATTTAATGTCAAAGCCAAAGTGGTTGAAGCACAGCCTGGTCCTGTCGTGACCCGTTTTGAGCTGGATTTGGCACCTGGGGTCAAAGCTTCAAAAGTAACCAATATTTCTCGTGACTTGGCGCGTTCAATGTCGATGGCATCGGTACGTGTGGTCGAAGTGATTCCAGGCAAACCGTATATTGGCATTGAAGTACCGAATAGTTCACGTGAAATGGTACGTTTGATTGAGTTATTACAAACGCCTGCTTTTGAAGATCCAAACGGCATTTTATCTATGGCGATGGGGAAAGACATTTCAGGCAATCCTGTGATTACTGAATTGGGCAAAGCACCACACATGCTCGTAGCAGGGACAACGGGTTCAGGTAAATCAGTGGCAGTGAACTCGATGATTTTGTCGATGTTGCTGAAATACAAGCCTGATCAATTACGCTTAATTTTGATTGACCCGAAACAATTGGAACTCGCCAACTATAACGATATTCCACACTTATTGACGCCTGTAGTGACTGATATGAAAGATGCCGTCAGCGCTTTAAATTGGTGTGTCAATGAAATGGAACGTCGTTATAAGCTAATGTCTTTCCTGAAAATTCGTAAATTAAGCGACTATAACCGTAAGGTTGAAGAATCTATTACCAATGGTGAAGATTTAATTGATCCAACTTGGAAGCCGGGAGATTCAGCAACGCAAGAACGTGCACCGCGTTTAACACCATTGCCATCTATTGTGATTGTGGCAGATGAGTTTGCCGACATGATCATGCAAGTGGGCAAGAAAGCGGAAGAAATGATTACCCGTTTGGCACAAAAATCACGTGCAGCAGGGATTCACTTACTCTTAGCAACTCAGCGTCCATCGGTGGATGTGATCACAGGTCTAATTAAAGCCAACATTCCAACCCGTGTAGCTTTGCGTGTGAACTCGAAAATTGACTCACGTACTATCTTGGATGCGGGCGGTGCAGAAGACCTGCTTGGTCATGGTGATATGCTATTTTTAGGACCGGGTAAAATTGAGCCAGAACGTGTGCATGGCGCATTTATTTCGGATGATGAAGTCAACCGTATTTGTGATGCGTGGCGTGAGCGTGGCGATCCTGACTATGTCGATGAAATCTTGACGCCATTTGATGAAGAACCATCTTCACGTGGTTTTGAAGATGGTGAAGGCAGTCCAGACCGTGATGTGTTGTATGATCAGTGTGTAGCATTTGTTTTGGAAACACGTAAAGTGTCGACCTCATCTTTACAGCGCAAATTTAGCTTGGGCTATAACCGTGCGGCACGTATTGTCGATCAGATGCAAGAGCAAGGCATTGTGAGCGAGCAAGGAGCAAATGGGAAACGTGAAATTTTAGTGTAAAGCTTTCACTTTCTGTTTGATTTTGAATCAAGTAGTGCTATAAAAAAATCCCGCAATTCAATTGCGGGATTTTTTCTTTTTACACTCAATCTTTTTGGCTGAATTTAGCCAGAGATTGTGTTTAAACAGTTTAAGCAAACTTGGCTAAAACTGCTAAAAAACCATCTTTTTGACGTGGAAATTCAGCAATCACATCGTGAATACGCTGACCTTCAGGATTAGTGGCATTGACATCGCGACCATCGGCAACAAATTGTGTCAATAGACGTTCATAGTCACTTGGACGCATGTGTTTAAATGCGTGATAGAGTACGTGAAAATCTGCATTCACACCTGCAGGTGGAAGTTGATTCAAATAGGCAAATACACGTTCATCCGACCATGCTTCGTTAAAGGTCGCAGGTTGAGATAATGCCATGGCAATCTCCAGGTATTGTTCTATAAATAAAAAAGGCAAAATATGAGTTCACAAGCGGAAAAGTGTTTTAGTACACTTTATCTCGAAGCATAGCTTCTCGTCTTGCGACGGCAAAGTAAACTTTGTACATCCAGTCCACTCGAAGCACAGCTTCTCGTCTTGCGACGGCAAAGTAAACTTTGTACATCCAGTCCACTCGAAGCACAGCTTCTCGTCTTGCGACTGGGCAAAGCAGTGCTTTGCTATTCCAGTCTCATATTTTGCCCTGATTCAATTTGCTTGACTAATCAGTATTCAGATTATCGCTCTTCAGGCAAATTGATATTCATTTCCAACATTTCAATATTGGCTTCTGAACGCACAGACATTTGAATATGTTGTTCATCGACACCACGCACGTAGCGATTTACCACTTGCATGATTTCTTTTTTCATCTGATCAATTTTTTCTTGGCTTAAGCGTTTACCAAGACCTTGTTCAGAAGCAACAATCACTTTTAAGCGATCTTTTGCTGTTTGTGCGCTAGATGGCTTATCTTCACCGCTAAATAATTTGCTCCAAAATCCTGCCATGTCTACGCTCCAAATAATCGTGCTAACCAGCCCTTAGGTTTCGCTTCAATATGGCGAAACGGACGTTCTTCACCTAAGAATCGTGCAACCAAGTCATCATAAGCCTGACCTGCAGCAGCATCGCTATACAGAATGACAGGTTTACCTTCGTTTGATGCTTGAAGTACGCTCTTACATTCAGGAATTACGCCTAAAGTAGGTACACGTAAAATATCTTTAGAAATGTCATCAATCGTCAGCATTTCTTGTTTATCGGCACGTTCTGGGTTGTAACGTGTAATACACAGGTGCTTACGGATACGACCTTCGTTTTGTTCTACTTTTTTAGTTTTGCTGTCTAGCATACCAATAATACGGTCAGAGTCACGTACTGAAGAAATTTCAGGGTTAGTCACAATAATCGCTTCATCGGCATGATACATCGCTAAAATAGCGCCGCGCTCAATCCCTGCAGGTGAGTCGCAAATAATGTAATCAAACTCTTGTGCCAACTCATCTATAATACGTGCCACGCCTTCATCGGTGAGGGCATCTTTATCACGGGTTTGTGAGGCTGGAAGAATATAAAGGTTTTCAATATCTTTATCGCGAATTAATGCTTGTTGTAAACGCGCTTCATTATTTAAAACATTCACAAAATCATAAACAACGCGACGTTCACAACCCATAATTAAGTCAAGGTTACGTAAACCCACGTCAAAATCGATAACAACAGTTTTGTGACCACGTAGGGCTAAACCTGTTGCAAAAGATGCACTTGTAGTGGTTTTACCTACGCCACCTTTGCCTGATGTTACGACAACAATTTTCGCCACCGAATCCACTCCTGTTATGGTTTAAATTCCCCTATATTTTTTGGGGATTTTTGGTGATTATTTATACATTAAAATTGTAGAGCTTCAAATACAAGCTCTTGGTTATCATTTAAGTAAATATGCACAGGTTTTTTGGTCACATGCTGTGGAATGTCGTCCGCAACGCAATATGTGCCTGCAATAGATACCAATTCTGCTTCTAGGGAATGGCAGAAAATTCGTGCTGCAATATTCCCGCCCGCGCCGGCAATGACTCTACCACGTACACTACCATAAATATGTATATTTCCTGAAGCAATCACTTCTGAACCGCTGTTAATGCCTGCGGTTAAAATGATGTCGCCCTGATGCTGTACCAGACATTGGCCTGTACGCAAAATTTCATCGTGATACGACGTAATATGTGCCACTGCAGGTGCCGTTTCAGCGACTTGATTTTCAGCCTGTTGTTCTGCGGCAGGCTCAGGTTTAACTTCCACCACTTGTTCTTTGGTCGCTTTCACTTCCTGAAGTGGGCGGTCTTGTGGAATCACAGGAAATTGAATGGCACGTGCCTGATCGCCCAATAGTCCTTCGGTCACCGCAATTGGCTGTGCCTCTAAACTGATGAGTAATTGAATCAGTGCAATCAGTTCCTGTTCGACTGAACTTTCAATGACCACCAAAACACCTGGTGGAAATGATTTTTGCAACATTGGGCTTAGTTGCTGGCGGATCGCATCATGATCATTGGTGTCTAAGCTAATGCGAATCGCATTGACCAATCTGCCTTTTATCCGTATGTCAGCCATAATAATTCCTTAACACTTCTGACTCTGCTGGTTGTCGAAGTCATATTATAAATAGAGCAAATCCTAGAACAAATCGGGTGAATTCTCTAGTTGCATGACTAAAAATATTTATCCCAATCGTAAAAATGTTAAAACGCACTCATGAAATATGCTGTTGTTGTCCTTCATCTAAAATTTGTTGCCATTGTTTGACTTTTACTTGTTTACGAATGGCTTCCAAACTTTCAAATACTGCTGACTCTACTAATTTATCAATATGCTGATTATGTTCAACTTCTATCTGACTAATTTTTTCGGCAATCATTTGATACGTCGGGTTGCTGGACTGTGAGTTGTGTTGTGCAAAAGGTTCAATCAAACCTTGGGTAATGTTTTCGCCCAGTCGCTGACCAATACTTTGAATTTGCTGTTCAATACGACCGCCAACCAATGGAATCAGACGCAGAAGCTGAGTTAGCTCAGGTGTATCTTCAATGGCTTGATTGACCACCAGCCCTACGTTTTTTGCAATCAGGTGGCGTTGGGCTTGCAACTCTTTACCCAAGGATTCTTGCAGAATATCCGCCAGTGCAATGGCCAGTAACTGACGATGCCGCTCGACCAAATCATCAATAAACTGTTTGTGTGTGGTGCTGGTGGTCAGTTCACGCTGTACGCCATTCAGCACCGTCAGTACCACTCGGCTACTCAGTTCTTCCATCAATAAGCTGTAATAGAAGTTGCCACGTTTATACCAGCTATTTGGGATAACTTTATAACCGTGACTATGCAGGTTGTAGCCAATAGCAAAGGCGCGTAATAAACGTAAAAAACGTAGCTGTGGAATGATTGCGAGAATTTCATACCAGTGAACAAACGGAAAGAACCACCAACGTTGATGATGCTTAAAAATAATGGCAATGCCCCAGCGCACCCCCAATTCCACAATTAAAAATGTGGTAAACCAACCTTCGGTGATAATCACCCAAGGACGTAACTCGCCCCGATAAAACTGTAAGATTTCAGGCAGGCGAATAAAGTCGAACAGCCATTCACCAAAATCACTCATTAAAATGGCATTGGCACTTAAACAGAACAAGTTGAAGATGATTAAACCCATCAAGAACAAGTCATAAATTAAGGCAATTTTCCAACCCCATGAATCTTTAGGCAGGGTATGGAATGAGGATTTGATTACAGGCTCTTCAGACTTTTTCATGGTTCACCTGATTGGGTTAGGCCGTCGGGGCAGCAAATTTTTGTTGCATGGATTCAATCAGCTGATCTTTTTCCAACCATAATTCATGCACCCATTGCTGGAAACGCTCACGGTATTCCGCATCATCTTCGTAATTACCACCCAAGACCCAGTCTGGAATGTTGATTTTTCGTAAATTTACCGCAATGCGAGGAACTTCTCCGAGCCAGAACTCGCTATAGCCAGGCACGCCGTCTGGGTAAACAATGGTCATATCCACCAAAGCATCAATTTGATCGCCCAAAATATTCAAAGCCAGCGCTAAACCACCCGCTTTAGGCTTTAATAAATGTTGATATGGCGATTGCTGCTGATCATGTTTTTCTTGAGTAAAGCGAGTGCCTTCTAAATAGTTGAGCAGGGTAAAGGGCTGACTCAACAACTGTTGGCAAGCTTTACGTGCTTCTTCCATATCACGATCTTTCAGTTCAGGTTTTTTAGCAATCTGGGCTTTGGTATGCCGTTTCATCATTGGGAAGCCTAAAATTTTAAAGGCCTGACCAACAAATGGAATAAAGATCAGTTCCCACTTGGTAAAGAAGCGGGTCAGTGGCATGCGGGTTAAACCAAAATATTGATTGACCGTAGTGTCTACCCAGCTTTGGTGGTTACAGGTCATCAGGTAACGACCTTGCATACTGAGTGCCAAGTCTTCATCAATACTGATGTCCCACTTTGTGTTGGGTAAAACATGGTCAATCAGCCAGTTATTGACACTTAGCCAACTGTTGGTAATTTGAATATTGGTTTCATCGACCTTGCGGGACTGTTTAAGCAGTTTGGTCAAGCCCAGCGCCAACACAGGTGGACCGTGAAAAAATGTACTGCCAGTAATGACTGTACCCACGGTGAGTCCTTTTGTGATTTTTTTTAATAAAGGGTGTTTTTTAGCTTGCGATGACATAAAAATCGGTCCTGAAGAAAAATCGTCCAATGCGTCACATATTGATTTATAGACTCAATATAAATGTTGTTTTTAAAATAAAAAAGTGTTGAAGTGAAAGTGTGTAGAAATTGTGATGAAGTTATACCAAGATTTGTACACGATCATGAAGATTTGTAAGCAAAAGTTTTTTTATTAACAAAAAATCAATGGTCTAAGTCTATTTTTTCATTCAATATTTGCATCATACAACAAAACACAAAGTAAGGAGGCATGCCATGCGTGCACTAGCAATTTCAGCAGCAGTCGTAGGGGCAATGGTTTTAACTGGTTGTCAAACGACTGGTAACAACCTTGGTGGTATGGAATATGACAAAACTGCGTTAGGCACAGTAATTGGTGCTGCTGCAGGTTATGGGGTCTCTAAAAGTAACGCAAATACAAGTGCACAAAACAACCGTGCTGCAGCAATTGGTGCTGTAGTGGGTGCTGCTGCGGGTGTTTATCTTGACAATAAAGAAAAACAACTTCGTCAACAAATGGCTGGTACAGGCGTAGAAGTAAACCGTAATGCCGATGGTTCTGTTGGCTTGATCATGCCGGGTAACATCACGTTTGATACTAACAAATCAAACATCAAACCAAACTTCTATTCTACCTTGGACAAAGTAGCGCAAACGCTAACCCAAGATAACAAGAGCGGTATTTTAGTGACTGGTTATACTGACAGCACTGGTAATGACTCAATCAACATCCCATTGTCGCAAGCACGTGCTCAATCGGTTGCAAACTACTTGTCTAGCCGTGGTGTATCAACTTCACGTATTAATGCACAAGGTCACGGTGCTGCAAACCCAATCGCATCGAATGCGACTGCAGAAGGTCGTGAGCAAAACCGTCGTGTAGAAATCAGCATTTATGCAATCCAATAATTTGGCATAGCATAAGTTGTAAAGAACCGCCTTCGGGCGGTTTTTTCATGTCAAAAATTTAGTATTGCGTAGTTGCACACTCAGCAAATAGACAATGACGCCTAAAGCAGCATTTTAGATTAGTCATCTTAGTCTGAGATGACTATAATCGAGCTCGAACCGAAATAGAGGAAATACTATGTCACTGGCAAGTCAGTTAAACGACAAGCAACTTGAAGCGATGAAATACACTCAAGGACCCTTGTTAGTGCTTGCAGGGGCTGGTTCAGGTAAAACATCGGTGATTACCCGAAAAATTGCTTATTTGGTTAAGCATTGCGGCATTCCTGCGTATCGCATTACAGCAATGACTTTTACCAACAAAGCTGCACGTGAAATGAAAGAGCGTGTGACCAAATTGTTGTCTCGTGAAGAAGCCAAAGGTTTGTCGGTGTCGACCTTTCACACCTTTGGTCTGAACTTGTTGCGCCTTGAATTAAAACATACGCCATTAAAAGCCAATTTTTCTATTTTAGATGCCGATGACTGCAAACGTATTCTGATGGATTTAATGCACCGTGATAATTTGTCAGGTGCAGAAAGCAAGGAACTGATTGCCAAAGCCATGAAGATGATTTCAGATTGGAAAAACGATCTGATAGCACCAGAGCAGGCACATACCACTTGTGAAACGCCAGAAGACATTCAGTTTGCGCATTTATATCAACTCTATGAACGTAATTTACGAGCTTACAACGCAGTCGATTTTGACGATTTGATTGTGATGCCGACTCGTTTATTGCAAGAAAATGCTGAAGTACGTGACAAGTGGCAGAACCGTGTTCGCTATTTATTGGTCGACGAGTATCAGGACACCAACACCGCACAGTATATTTTGGTGAAATTGCTGGTGGGCGTGATGGGGCAGTTCACCGCAGTAGGTGATGATGACCAATCCATTTACGCATGGCGTGGTGCCAAGCCAGAAAATATGGCTTTGCTTAAAGAAGACTTCCCAAATTTAAAAGTGATTAAACTTGAGCAGAACTATCGCTCGACCAGCCGTATTCTGAAAGCTGCCAATACCGTGATTGGTAATAATCCGCATATTTTTGACAAAAAACTGTGGTCAGATAAAGGTCATGGTGAAGTGATTCGGGTAATTACATGCCGCAATGATGATGATGAATCAGAACGCGTGGTGAAAGATTTACTTACACATAAACTGATGAACGGCAAAAGCTGGAAAGATTATGCAATTTTGTACCGTGGGAACTTTCAGGCACGTATTCTGGAAACCCAATTACGTCAAATGCAAATTCCTTACAAGCTTTCGGGGGGGCAGTCATTCTTCGCACGTGCTGAAATCAAAGACATCATGAGTTATTTGCGTCTGATTATTAACCCTGAAGATGACAGCGCATTCTTACGCATTATTAACACGCCTAAACGCGCGATTGGTCCTGTGACTTTGGAAAAACTAGGGCTGTTTGCACAGGAAAACCATTTGTCATTATTGGCTGCTGCAGGTGATCAGCGCCTAACCATGGCAATTCCGAAAAAAGCCACGACACAGTTGGCTGAGTTTGCAGATTTTATTAGCAATTTCACGCGTAACTTATTGGAAGATGATGAACCTGTGCCGATCATTCGTCAGATGATGCTAGAAGCAGGTTATATTGATTACATTAAAGAGCAAGCGGCCACACCTGCGCAGGAAAAAACCAAGCTAGACAATATTGAAGTGCTATACAGCAGTATTCAAAGTTTGATTAACCGCGCTGAAGATGTCGATGAAAAAAATATTGAAAGTGTGATTCGTAAAATGGTGCTGCTGGATATGCTTGAGCAGCAACAAGAAGAAGAAGACACCGACAAAGTCAATTTGCTGACCTTGCATGCTTCTAAAGGTTTGGAATTTCCATACGTGTATTTGATTGGCTTGGAAGAAGAGTTGTTGCCACATAAAAACTCGATTGTGGCAGATACCGTTGAAGAAGAGCGCCGTTTAATGTACGTGGGTATTACCCGTGCACGTCAGGGTTTAACCATTACCTTGGCAGAACAGCGCAAGGCGGGTGGGCAAATGAAACAAATGACACCAAGTCGTTTCTTGGATGAATTACCGCAAGATGAGCTGGAATGGCTCGGACGCAAGAAAAAACTGGCAGGTGATGTTGATCCAAAACAACAGGCGCAGCATTATTTGGAAAATTTACGCGCACTGATTAAACGCTAATCTAAGTTTAAAAAACATACAGCTATATTGATGCAAAAACTGCATCAAAAGCCACAGTAAAAATTGAAGAACAGGACAAATTTCATGAAAGTTCAAGTTAAAGTATTAGATTCACGTTTAGGTACAGAATGGCCTATGCCAACTTATGCCACTGCAGGTTCTGCGGGTCTAGACTTACGTGCCTGTGTGGATAGCACCACTGTCATTGAACCGGGTCAAACGGTATTGGTGAAAACAGGTTTGGCAATTTATATTCAGGACACAGGCTTTGCAGGCATTATTTTGCCACGCTCAGGTTTAGGGCATAAACACGGTATTGTATTAGGTAACTTGGTCGGTTTAATCGATTCAGATTATCAAGGCGAGTTAATGGTATCTGTTTGGAACCGCAGCCAAACCGCATTTAGTTTAGAACCTGGTGAGCGTTTAGCACAGTATGTATTGGTCCCTGTGGTACAGGCAGAATTTGAACAGGTCGATGAATTTGTGGCAACAGAACGTGGTGCTGGTGGTTTTGGGCATACAGGGAAAAACTAATTTTTTTAGTCACTTAAACATAGTTTGTTCATTGAATTATAATGCTTGGTAAAGTTTCATCTAAAACTTTACCTGCAATTCTTGAAAAGTAACCAAATATGTACTAATAATGACAAGCATATTTCTAGATCATATGAGACGATAACGCATCCTTAAAAAAGTCTAATTAGAATTTTTAAAATTTATAGAGCTGAGATTTATTCAATTTATGTTGGCTCATTCTTGTAGTTGTAAGCCTATGAACCATCCACTATCTCCATTTCCTCTGCATATTTTTCGTGCTTATGACATTCGTGGTAAAGAAAGCGTATTAACAGCAAACCTCGTACATGCAATCGCACAAGGTTTAGTACAGCAGTATCAACAGCATCAACAGAACCAGATTAGTATCGGTTACGATGCTCGTTTAAATAGTCCCGCTTATGCGGAAATGATGCGACAGGTTTTTCTTGCGCATCATTTTCAAGTGACGATGGTGGGCTGTTGCTCAAGCCCGATGTTGTATTTTATGGCACGGCATACTGCAGGTAATGGCATTATGCTGACCGCCAGTCATAATCCAAAATCTGACAATGGTATTAAATGGATTATGCAGGGTGAACCGCCAACGCCTGAAATGATTCAGCAAGTGGCAATTGATGCCACACCATATTATGTGTTGAATCAAAGTAACAGTGGATGGGCTAATTCTGTCGCTACTACTTCACATGAATTTATAGAAGATGCTTGCCAGCAATATCAAAATGCCATGTTACAGGACATTCATTTGGCACGCCCTTATAAAGTGGTGCTGGATGGTATGTATGGCTCGGCAGGGCATTGCGCTGCATTGGTATTACAAAAAATGGGCTGTGAGGTGGTGGTACTACGCTGTGTGGCCAATGGACATTTTCCAGATCATGCGCCAGACCCATCTCAAGAAAAGCACTTACAACATTTAAAAACTGCGGTACTTGAACATCAGGCAGATATTGGCATTGCTTTAGATGGGGATGGTGACCGTGTGGTATTGCTGGATGAACAGGCAAAGGTTATTTCAGCAGACCGTTTGCTTTCCTTATTTGCAGAAATGTGTCTAAAAACTCATCCACAGCATGAGGTGGTGTTTGATGTAAAATGCTCCACTATGGTACGCAATACCGTGCGTGATTTAGGCGGTCAAGCGGTGATGATTCGTACAGGTAGTACTTTCTTGCGCCGTTATTTAGCTCAGTCGCAGGGTAAAGCCGTGTTTGGTGGCGAATATGCAGGGCATTATGTATTTAATGACGGGCGTGGTTTTGGCTATGACGATGGTATATACGCCGCCTTGCGGGTACTGGAATATTTAAGTCAAAGTGAAGCCGGTAGCATTTCAGCACTGATGCAGAAATATCCTGAGCGCTGCTGTACAGAAGATACTTATATTAGTACGCATAATATTGAACCAAGCACTGTTTTAAACGATGTAGAAAGCTGTAGTCAGCAGAGTGGCGCACAATTAAGTAAAATTGATGGCGTAAGGCTTGATTTTGAAGATGGATTTGGCATTATTCGAGCATCCAATACGGGCGAATATTTTACGGTGCGTTTTGATGCCGATAATCCATCACGACTGAATGATATTCGCGATACATTTGTTTCCATGTTAAGTGAGCGATACCCTGAAATCGCCCAAGACATTCTAGATGCTCAATAAGGAGAGGCGAATGCCACATCAACAGACTGGTATCGACAAAGCACAAATTTTGACTGAAGCTTTGCCGTATATTCAACGTTTTGCGGGCAAGACCCTTGTTGTAAAGTATGGCGGCAATGCCATGACTGATCCTGAGCTGGAAAGTTCTTTCGCACGTGACATCGTGCTGCTTAAAACAGTTGGATTAAACCCAATTGTTGTGCATGGTGGCGGCCCACAAGTAGATTCTATGCTTAAGCAATTGGGACGCGAGTCTGACCGTATTGACGGCATGCGTGTGACCGATCCTGCTACCATGGAAGTGGTGGAAATGGTGCTCGGTGGTAGTGTGAACAAGTCCATTGTGAATCTGATTAACCAACATGGTGGTCGCGCCATTGGTTTGACAGGTAAAGATGGTAATTTGATTCGTGCACAAAAATTATTGATGCAAAAAACCACCGAAACAGGCGAAGTCGAGCAGATTGACCTTGGTTTAGTCGGTGAAGTGGTTGGGGTAAAAACTGACGTTTTAGAAATGTTTACCAGCAGCGACTTTATTCCTGTCATAGCACCTTTAGGTGTCGATGATACAGGCAATACCTATAACATCAATGCCGACTTGGTGGCTGGTAAAGTTGCAGAAGCATTAGGTGCAGAAAAACTGATTCTACTCACCAATATTACTGGTGTGCTAGATGAAAATAAAAACTTATTGACCGGTTTGACTACGCAGGAAGTGGATCGTTTGATTGATACTGGTGTGATCTATGGCGGTATGATTCCTAAAGTTGGCTGTGCATTAGATGCAGTCAAAGGCGGTGTAATCAGCGCACATATTGTAGATGGTCGTGTGCCGCATGCAACCTTACTGGAAATCTTTACCGATCATGGAGTTGGTACTTTAATTACCAACCGAGTGCAGGCACGTAAGTAATAGTTCATTTGAGTGGGTTTGCACATTGTGCTAAGTCTGCAAAAGATTGAAAAGAGCTTCAAAGGAGGCTCTTTTTTTATGCCGTACAATAGTCATTTGTTGATTTTAAATGCCGAATCAGGCTGATTTGAGTAAAACAGAATTCTGCTAAAAATCAGTCATCATAGTGTCATGCAGCTGTCCTAGTGTAAGAGAAAACACGAGGTATCTATGATGCTGCAAAAATTAAATCAATACCGTCAACAATTAAGTTTTCCATTAAGCAAAGTTGGCAAAGCACAGAAAAAAAATAGCAAAGCCACACAATATGCGTTTGAATGGGTCGAAAATTTAAAACAATTACAAGAGGTACAACGCTTTCGTGCTCAGCAATTTTCTAAACAATTTGGCATTGAGTTTGCGTCAGGGTTAGACCAAGACTTATATGATTTTAGCTGTGAACATGCTGTGCTTAGAGATAAAGCAACGGGTGAAATTGTGGCGTATACCCGTTTAAAACTTTGGCAAGGGCATGAGCTAGCCAATAGTTATAGTGCACATGAATTTAAAATTATAGATGAATTGGGACATTTCTCAAATATTGTTGAAATGGGGCGAACTTGTGTGCATCCACGCTACCGTTCGGGAAAAACCTTGTCTATTTTATGGCTGAATTTGATTCCAAAAGTTTTATGGGAAATGCGTGCCAAACATTTAATTGGCTGTGTCAGTATTCGCTTGGAAGGTAATGAAGCACGTGCCTATTACACCCATCAAGCGATTCAGCAATTGTCTGAAAATCAACGCTGTGATATTCAATCTCAAGATGCATTTGTGCCGAGTTGTCCAAGTCATAGCTTTAGTCAAGATGAACGTATCCCTAAATTATTTGACGTGTATTTAAAAATGAATGCCAAACTCTCAACTCAGGCATTTTATGACCGCGAATTTAATTGTTTGGACTATTTTGTATTGTTAGATGTGAAGCAGATGGCAAAGCATTTTATTCGACAAAAGAAAGTCAAAGCGTCATAAGCCTGCAGTTCAAATTTTCTGATTTGAAATATCATGATGGCTGATGCACAATAATAAAATTAACTAATTATTGTGTATAGATAAAGCCTTATGTGTCAGTTGCTTGGAATGAATTGTGCGACACCTACCGATATTACCTTTTCATTTCGGGGATTTTCGCAGCGCGCTGGAATTACATCAGATCATTCAGATGGCTTTGGAATTGCTTTTTTTGAAGATAAAGCTTGTCGTTTATTTGTCGATAATCAGTCTGCAGTCGAGTCACCAATTGCCGAGCTGATCCGTAATTATCCAATTAAATCACGTAACGTGATTGCGCATATTCGTAAAGCCACACAAGGTAAAATTAATCTAGAAAACTCACATCCGTTTAGCCGTGAATTGTGGGGGCGTCAGTGGATTTTTGCCCATAATGGAGACTTACACGATTTTCATCCACGTTTGTCGGGACGTTTTACCCCTGTGGGTAATACTGACAGTGAGCGTTCATTTTGTTATTTACTTGATCAATTTGTTAATCGTTTTGGTTATGATGAGCCTAGCCTGACGCAAATTTTTGACTTGTTAGCCGAAATTTCTCCTAAAATTGCAGAACATGGCACTTTTAATTTTTGTTTGTCCAATGGTCAGGCATTATTTAGTTATGCGGTGACCAAATTACATTGGTTGGTGCGTGCTTATCCATTTCAACCTGCACAATTAATTGATTTAGATGTTGAGGTCGATTTTAGCCAAGTTACTACAGCAGAGGATTGTGTGGCAGTGATTACCACTGAACCCTTGACTCAAAATGAAACATGGACAGCATTTCAGCCAGGTGAAATGATTTTATTTCAACATGGACGCCCAATTAAAACCCAAATGACACATATTGCGCGTTTGGAACGTGAGCGTTTAAATCCTGAATTAAGACGGATCACCAAAGCGGATCAATACTAATTTATACGGGTATGTGTGGTTGAAAAATATTCATTTTATTATTGTACAATTCAATTAAATCAAGAATGAAAATGTATAAATTGGTTAATTAATAATTGATTCTTTTAGTCGGGTATTTTTGTTAAAATTTATTTAAATCAATGTCTTGTGTTGTTTTTGTGCGATTTAAACCAATCCCTACCAATTCGCTTCATTTTTATTTATGGGAAATACGGCTACCATTCCGCAATGTGATTAATCATTTATTTCTGTAAGGTGGTCGTATGAAGATGAAATGGGTTCCAGAATACAACACTGGTATCGATGTGATTGACGATCAGCATAAACGTATCCTCGATTATATTAATGAAATTGTTGAAATTAGCGATGGTACAGATCGAGCACGTGTAAAGCAGATTTTAGATAATATTATTGATTACACCCAGTCGCATTTTACGTTTGAAGAATCATTACAAGAAGAAGCGGGTTATAAATACCGCGTACCACATAAACGTGTGCATGATTTATTCATTAAAAAAATTGAGTCTTATCGCGATCGTTATGAAATGGGACAATCCATTGAAGGCGAATTGCATGAAGTCTTATCAAAATGGTTAATTAATCATATTCAACACGATGACGCCGATTATGTTGGTGCTGTGAAAGAGAATATGATGGGCATTATTAAGGAAAATGAGAAGAAGAAAGGTAAAGGTTGGTTCGCTCGTTTCTTCTCATAAGTCTGAAGCCATAAAAAATGAAAGAATAAAAATTATAAATTTGCGCAGCAAGCTATCTAACGATAGTTTGCTTTTTCTTTTTTGAGGTTTTGCTTTTCCTTGATGACAAAGGCAAAATAGCCGTAGATTTTTATTAGGACAGCGTCATGCAGGACAATGCTATGTCACGATGGTTATCGCCGCTGATGGCATTTGGTTTATCATTCATTATTATTGCCACACTCGCACCAATGACAGGTATTCAGGTTGAGCGTCAGCTCGACTTTTGGTTGTTGTGGCTAGCAACTATGCTGATTTTGGCATTACCGATTACTTATTTGGAAATTGCCTTAGCCAAACGCTCAAAAACGACAGCATTACAAGCACTTTTAAGTTTAACCCGTGATGCCGATGCTTCTCAAAAATGGCGTTTGGTGGGCTGGCTTGCAGTGGTGTTCATTCCATTTTTAGCAGGCGGTTTGTTGTCTAATGCTGCGCAAATTTTAAATCAATATGCCGCTGCAGACTTGGCTAGTCATGTCTTGTTTGTGATTGTGGCTATTTTCGCACTGGCATTGTCATTAGTGCCGCGTCAAATTTTATTGCTATGTACCGCTGTTGCTGTTGTGGCGGCTTTGGTTTTATCGATGGTGATGGGTTCAGAACTCCCTGCATGGCAAGTCACCTCAATTGAGTTTAGCGAATGGGGCAGTGCAACCGTTTTGGCTTTGGTGGCCAGTGGTTTAGGCATGGGCTTGTACTGGCAAACTAGTTTGCCGCAAGTACAGCAACAATCTGCAGCAACTTCAACGGTATTGCCAATTTGGATTGCTCAGCTATTGGCAGTCGTTGCTTTTGCATTCTTTGCCGTGCAAGCACAAATTCCAGCATTGGCTTTGGTGGTGGCAACTGTTGCAGCAGCAGCGGTTTTATTACAATTGGCACGTGAACAATTGGCACAACGTCAAATGGTGGTTGCGATTCAGTGGGTTGTATTGATTGCAGCAACTTTGGCTTGGGCAATTCCTGCCATTAGTCCTGTATTTAATTTTGCCTTATTGCTTTGGGGCTTAGTTATTTGTTTGATTTACGCTATTTTTGCAGGCTGGATTATGAAAATCAGCCATTTGCGTAAAGCCATGAACTTTAGCAGTGAAGCCTTTTATAACATTTGGCGTATTGCGGTACGTGTGGTGTTACCTGTATCTATCGTAGTGGCGATGGTGGCGTTAATTGGACAGTGGATCGCATGAGTCAAATGGCGCAGGTTTGGGTGGCGTATGCCACACCCGAACAACAATGGCATGTGGCTGTCGCATTTCAGCAGGGCATGACTGTACTGGATGCAATTCAGCAGAGTGGACTTGTGACAGCAACGACTTTACCTGAACCGTTGATGCTGGGTATTTTTGGTGTACGGGTTGAGCCGCAGCATGTATTACAAGCAGGTGATAGGGTTGAGATTTATCGTGCTTTGACCATTAACCCGAAAGATATTCGTCGTAAACGTGCCGCAAAGAACCCAGTAGGGCGTTATGCCAAAAGCAATCGCTTGAGACAATTGCAATGATTTAAAAAACCCCTCAGATGAATTTCAGTGAGGGGTTTCTTTTTATTCTAAAGCGGCTATAGTGGTGGCGCGTTGAGAATCGCTTCTTTCGATCCTGGTAGGCCTGGTTGAGATTCTGGAATCGTTTCCAATCCTTCAACTTTTTCTACAATACCATTTTGATTGAAAAAGATTTTCAAATGCTGACCATGCGCGGCAGGGATCTTGGCTTTTTTAGCATAAGTTCCTGGGATATAGTTGTAAATGTAGTCCCAACGTAATGGATTCATCGGGTCGGCGATGGTAGGACTGCCCAGCAAAAAGCGGACTTGTTGATGACTCATACCGACTTGGACTTTAGACGCTTGAGCTTGGGTTAAAGGTGTACCCTGTGGAATATCGACTTTATAAACGCCCAAGGTCGAACAGCCTGCGAGCAGTGAAGTGACCAATAACGTCAACATGATTTTTTGCATTTTGCTACACTATCCCAAATTAATTATGATGCATTTGATCTTGATCCAGTGTTAGATCATACTGCATCTTAACTTTGTTGCATATTCCAACTTTAATTTTGTTGAGAGACCTTTTTTCATGCCTATTTCAAATCAAGAATTACGCAAAGCTGGACTTAAAGTTACCCTTCCACGAATTAAAATCTTAGAATTATTAGAAAATTCAAAACAACATCATTTAAGTGCAGAAGATATCTATAAAACTTTACTCGATCAGGGTGAAGATGTGGGTTTAGCAACTGTGTATCGTGTGTTAACACAGTTTGAAGCTGCAGGCATTATTGAGCGTCATAATTTTGAGAACAATCATTCTGTGTTTGAAATTATGCAGGAAGATCACCACGACCACTTGGTTTGCTTGAACTGTAGCAAAGTGGTTGAATTTATTAACGATACCATTGAAAAAGAACAGCATGATGTAGCTGAAAAATTTGGTTTTGAGCTCACAGGGCACTCGCTGAATTTATATGGTTATTGTGATGCGCCAGAATGTCGTGAAGCCTTACGCAAGAAATAATTTGCTGTAAGCATAAAAAATAGGCTTCCGTATGGAAGCCTATTTTGTTTGTGTTTAAGCATTGTTGCGAAGTTATTGCCCATCGAAGGTAATATTCGAGGTTGCATGTAACAAACGCTCGCCACCTTCTTCTGATAATTTGATTTGTAGACGCAAATCGTTTGGCGAGTCGGCGTGTTTAAGTGCGTCTTTGTAGCTAATTTGCTTGGCTTTATAGAGGTCGTATAAAGCTTGGTCAAAGGTTTGCATGCCCAATTCGCGAGAACGCTTCATTAGGTCTTTAATTTCGTGCACATCACCTTTACGGATTAAATCTGCAATTAATGGTGAGTTAATTAAAATTTCAATCGCAGCACGACGTGAGTTGCCATCTATGGTTGGAATTAATTGCTGTGCCACAATCGCTTTCAGGTTTAGCGACAAATCCATGAACAACTGGTTATGTCGGTCTGCTTCAAAGAAGTGAATAATACGGTCAATTGCTTGGTTAGCGTTGTTGGCGTGCAGGGTGGCAAATACCAAGTGACCTGTTTCGGCAAAGGCAATTGCATAATCCATGGTTTCGCGGGAACGAATCTCACCAATCAGAATCACGTCAGGTGCTTGACGCAAAGTATTTTTTAAGGCGATTTCAAAGGAGTCAGTATCAATTCCGACTTCACGCTGGGTAATAATACAGCCTGCATGTTCATGCACAAATTCAATCGGGTCTTCAATGGTAATGATATGACCTTTGGAGTTTTGGTTGCGGTAACCAATAATAGACGCCAAAGAAGTCGATTTACCTGTACCAGTCGCACCTACAAAAATGATGATGCCACGTTTGGTCATCGCCAAATCTTTGAGAATAGGTGGCAGTTTCAAGTCATCCATGGTCGGGATTTTGGTTTCAATCCGACGGAGTACCATGCCCGGCTCATCACGTTGTTGGAATGCGCTGACACGGAAACGTGCTGTTTTTTCACGGTTGGTAATCGCAAAGTTACATTCACGGGTTTCGGCAAATTCCTTGCGCTGTTTTTCACTCATAATTGAGTTAAGCAGCTGACCGACAATTTCACCTGTAAGTTTACTTTTGGCTACAGGCACAATTTGTCCATGAATTTTCATGGAAGGTTCAACATCGGCTGTAATAAACAAGTCAGACGCTTTTTGCTGAATCATTAAATTCAGTAAATCATTAAAGTCCATCGCGTATCTCGAATTTTAAACTTATAAGAATGATTCAGGCTGTTTTGCAACCGTACGAGCCGTTTGTGGGCTAATCACACCGCGCGATACCAAGTTTTTCAAACTCTGGTCAAGGGTGGTCATACCGTAGTTGGCACCAGTCTGAATTGCCGAGTACATTTGAGCTACTTTGTTTTCACGAATCAGGTTACGCACTGCAGGAATACCAATCATGATTTCATGCGCAGCTACACGACCACCACCATTTTTCTTGAGCAGGGATTGTGAAATGACGGCTTGTAAAGATTCAGACAACATGGCACGTACCATGTCTTTTTCTTCGGCAGGGAATACGTCAATCACACGGTCAATGGTTTTTGCTGCAGAGGTGGTGTGTAGCGTACCAAATACCAAGTGACCCGTTTCAGCAGCAGTCAGTGCCAAACGAATGGTTTCTAAGTCACGCATCTCACCAACTAGAATAATGTCAGGGTCTTCACGCAGTGCCGAACGTAATGCTTCGTTAAAGCCATGCGTATCACGGTGTACTTCTCGTTGGTTAACCAAACATTTTTTAGATTGGTGTACAAATTCGATTGGGTCTTCGACGGTCAGAATATGGTCGTAGCGATTGTCATTAATAAAGTCAATCATCGCGGCAAGTGTGGTTGATTTACCTGAACCCGTTGGGCCTGTCACCAATACCAAACCACGTGGATATTCACAAATATCTTTAAAGATTTGTCCCATGCCTAAATCTTCAAGGGTCAAAACTTTAGAAGGAATGGTACGGAATACTGCACCTGCACCACGGTTTTGGTTAAATGCGTTCACACGGAAACGAGCCACGTCTGGGACTTCAAAAGAAAAGTCCGTTTCTAGATTTTCTTCATAATCACGACGTTGTTTATCATTCATAATGTCGTACACTAATTTGTGTACTTCTTTATGTTCTAATGCTGGTAAGTTAATTCGACGAACTTCACCATCCACACGAATCAGTGGTGGCATGCCCGCAGATAAGTGTAAATCCGAAGCGCCGTTTTTAGCGGAGAACGCCAATAATTCTGTAATATCCATGAAAGTCCCCGAGATCAATTAAATCTTAATTATTTTGATAGAATAATACGGCTTTCCATCAGCTTAACCAACTGTTAGTTGCTGGACAAGGTAAAAAAAGATGAATGAAATGAGAAATGCATCAATGAATAATCTGCAGCTTATGCGCACTCAGGTTTTGCAACAAATTCAACAGGCATGCCAGTTGGCACAGCGCGAGCCAAATACGGTGCAATTGTTGGCAGTGTCTAAGACTCATCCGAGTGAAGCCTTGCGTGAAATGTATGTGACAGGGCAGCGCGCTTTTGGCGAAAATTATTTGCAAGAAGCTTTGGATAAAATGCAGGCCCTGAGTGATTTAGAAATTGAATGGCACTTTATTGGGCATGTGCAGCGCAATAAAACCAAACATTTGGCAGAAAAATTTGCATGGGTGCATGGGGTAGATCGTTTGATTATTGCCGAGCGTTTATCGAATCAGCGCGATGCTCAACAAGTGCCCCTGAATATTTGTTTACAAGTAAATATTGATGCGCAAGACACGAAGGATGGTTGTCAGCCGAGCGAAGTTGCAGAATTAGTCCGACAGATCAGCCAATTACCGCATTTAAAACTACGCGGTTTGATGGTGATTCCTGCACCTGATCATCCTCAAGCTTTTCAAGATGCCAAACAATTGTTTGATGCAGTGAAAGCACAACATGCACAACCTGAAGATTGGGATACTTTGAGTATGGGGATGTCGGGCGATTTAAATGCCGCAATTGCAGCAGGTTCAACTATGGTACGGATTGGTACAGCATTGTTTGGCGCACGTGACTATTCCAAGGCTTAATTGCTAGATGAACAAAGAATCTGCCAAGATTTTGCAAACATTATCTTGTACGTTTTGGCTGACATGAAATGCGGAATTTTGCGGCTAGTGCTGAAGGTTGGATTTTCTTAATATGAACTTATCGGGAAACAGGGAGTTTCCTAAATAAGAAGAATAAGAAATAGAACAACACGGAAGTGCTTGGTACGACAGGAGTTATACCAAAAACTGAATCTAGAAAGCCTCGACAGGATGTCGAGGCTTTTTTAGTTATGTATGCTGTAAAGCTGTCAAAGTTTTGGCTTGTGTAGATTATTTTTAATAACCTTCACTATTTTTAGAAAGCGCCACTCCCGTCCAGTAAATAGGTGAAGTAGACATTCAAGATTTATTTTCTATCCAGATTCGAATACGGGCAATCAGTAAAAATAGCAAAAAACAGAACTGAAAGAAGCCTGTGAAAATGATGGTCCAACCGCTATTTCCAGGTGTTTTTCTTGCATCCAACTCAATGACTAAAGTGCAGACGGTGAGAATGATTTCAAAAATTAAAACCGCTTTAAAAACCCAAGGTTTAGGGAAACGTATTAACCATGTGAGAAAAATAATACTTAAACTGGGCAATACAGCAAAGAGAATAATCGTTTTTATATCCATAAAATTAAGTACTTAAAGTGTGGGTGATTTTAAAATAAATTCAATACAACTTCATGGAAGCCTAAAATCTGAAATCTCACAGTCATCTCAATAATTCTTCAATCGACAAATAATCTTCAGATTTTAGGCAGTATTGGCTTTAACCCACCACATTGACTTCACTTGCCCCTGCACCCACTGGTTTGACTTGAATTTGCACAGGAATTCGTTCGTGCATTTCCTGAATATGCGAAATCAGCACCACTTTACGTCCCTGACTTTGCAGATGGTCTAAGGCATTCATCACCATGTGCAAGGAAGTCGGGTCGAGAGTGCCAAAGCCTTCATCAATAAATAGCGATTCCAGTTTCATTGAGCCAGATGCCATATTGGCAATTGCCAGTGCCAAAGCTAAAGAAACCAAAAAGGTTTCGCCACCCGATAAAGACAGAACAGGGCGAATTTCACTGTTCATATCTAAATCAATAATCGCTAACCCCAAACTGTCTGGAATACGATGCAATTGATAACGCGAACTCAGTGGTAGCAATTGCTGATTGGCGTATTCCACCAAAATATCCAAGTGATGTTCTTGGGCAATTTTCTTAAATTTTGTCCCTTCTTTATGCCCAATTAAATCGTAAATACGTCCCCAACGATATTCTTCAGCTTTGATATTTTCAATTTGAGTTTGATAGGTAGCAAAAATCCCTTGATTGGTGCTATTCAGGCGTAGCTGTGCCTCAATCTCATTATAGTTTTGCTGTTGTTTGGCTTTGTCTGTTTGCAGCGCTGCCAGTTGCGTGGTGACCTCGTCAAAACTCAGTTGTGGCTGTTGCTTTAAGTGTTTTTGATATTGCTCTTCCAATGTTTGCCAAGCCGTTTTAGCACTCTCCAAACTGTTTTGTTGTTGCTGCAGCATGTTGCGTATTTGCTGATGTTCGGCATAAGAAATCTGTAAACATTTATCAATGATGCTGGCTTGAAAATGCGTGTGTGTCGCTTGCCACGTTGCAATGTGTTGCTGACATTCAGTGTGTTGCTGCATGCGCTGTTGAATTCTACTATCCAAACCATGTTTTTGCAGTTGTAAGTCTTTTAACACCTGTTCTGCTTGATTAAGTACAGTTCGTTGTGTGCTAAGTGCAAGATTGAGTTGCTGTTGTTGCTGATCTAAAGCCTGCTGCCATTCTTGATAGGTCTGATATTCACATCCCGCATGAGTTCTTGTAAGCTGCTTAATTTGATCACGCAGCTCACTTCCTGCAGTTTTAATCTGCTGCAGTTGTAGGGTTTTCTCTGCATGTTGCTGTTGTAAAAATAGCAACTTTTCTTGCACTTGCTGCTGTTGTTGAGTCAGTTGTTCAATCGTTTTGCTCAGTTGAACTTGCTGCTGCTGCAAGTGATGACGTTGCTCTAACTGTTGTAAGGCATTTTGATAGTATTCAATCGGTTGATTGAGCCAAGCGTGTCTTTGTTCTGCATCTAAAAGCGACAAAATAGGCTGTAAACGCTGAGCGAGGTCTTGGCGTTGTTGAATAGCATATTTGAGTTGTTCTGCCTGCTGTGCAGCATTGCGCCATTGTTTCAGGGTATCGTTTGCTTGTTGAATACTCTGCTGCAAGTGTTGAGTGGATTGATGTGTTGTTGCCCAATGTTGCTGTACGTGTTCAATTTGCTTTGCAACAGGCAGCGCTGCATCCAAATCTAAAGATAAGGATGTTGCAAGCTGTTGCACCAATGTCTGTTGTTGTTCAAGTTGCTGTTGCAGTTCAAGACTGCGTTGTTGTTGTTGATGATAAGTTGCATCGTATTGACTGCGAGCACGCTCCAATTGTTGTAGCTGTTTTTGCGCATGCTCAAATTCAGTTTTGGCCTGCTGCAATTGCTGATCCTGCAATTGGTTTAAAGCGTCACTGAGTAAATTTTCATGCTGAATAAACGGATGTTCATGGCTGCCGCAGACCATACAGGCTTCATTCGGTTTTAATTGGGCACGTAAATCCTGCACACTTTGATGCTGCAATAAACGCTGCTGTTCAAAGATCTGCTGTAATTGTTGCAAGGCTTGTTCAGTAATTTGCACTTGCTGCTGTTGGGTTTGAATTTGAGTCTGTGTCTGCTGTTGCAGACTTAAAGTTTCTTGCTGACGCTGTTGTAACTGCTCAAATAGGGTGGTCTGTTGTTGCCATTGTTCAAGTGCCTGTTGCAAGCGCTCTAAAACATGCACACTCTTTAAAGCATGTTGTAATTGCTGTTGCTCTGCCGTGAGTTGCTGCTCAAGTTGTTCAGGATGTTGATATTGTTTTTCCCAAACCAACAGTTGTTGCTGTGTATGTTGTTGTTGCTCAATTAAAGTATCTAATGCAGATTGGAACAGCGTAGGGTTTTGCTGACGTAGCTGCTGTTCAAGCTGCAAATAATCTTGCAGACGTTGCAACGTAAGGGCTAAATTATCATCAAAATTTGCCCATGCCGCAGTCTGTTTGAATTGCTGTTGTAAATGTTGCTGTTGTTGTTGCTCGGTTGCAAGTTGAGTCGTCAGTTGCTTCAAATTATTTTGCACAGGCTGAATTTGCTGCTCTGCAAATAATTTTTGTGCAGCATCCAAAGCGGTATATTGTTGAAGTTTGCTAGAAATTTCATGTTGTAACTGTGCCGCAATTTCAAGTTGTGGTTTCAATTGTTCAACATGCTGTTGCCATGCCTGAAGGTCTTTTTCCGCTTGCTGTTGCTGACTAATCGCTTGCTGTTGTGCGTATTCCGCTTGTTGCAAGTTTGGTTCAAATTTCAAAAGCTGCTGATTCAGATTTTTTAGCTCGGTATCTGCTTGCTGACGCAAGACAAATTGCTCGCGGATGGTTTGAAATTCATCTAAATGTTTGAGCAATTGTTTTTGAGAGGCGAGTTTAAGATCGGCATCGACTTGAACATCATATATTTCTTTTTTAGCTTGGGTGCTGGCATAGAGTTCATGGCAATCTTTGTGCCATTTCACATCATTTTCATACAGTTTTTCGGTTTGGGTCAGCAAAGCTAATTGTTGACTTAGGTCATGTTGTTGGGTTTCTAAGTCTTTTAGTGTTTCATCGCTGAGGAGCACCACATGCCCCATGACATTTTCAAGATCTGTTCGCTTTTGTTTAATTTCACTAAATTTAACGGCTGCACGTTTACTGACTTCGGTAAAAATTTGCGAATTGGTTAAATATTCAAGTAAATCTGCCCGTTCATGGTCTTTGGCTTTTAAAAATGCCCCAACTTCCGATTGTGCCAATAATACTGCGCGTGTGAATTGCTCAAAACTAAGACCAATCAGTTGTTCTACAATCGGCGTAGCTTCAGAAATTTTTTGATTTAAAACCCGTTGTTCATCTAAGCAGGTAATGGCACGTTCAACTTTTAAGTTTCCATCCACTTTGTTATGTGCACGGCGAATTTGCCAACGTGCCGAATAGCGTTTTTGATCAAGCGCGATAAATTCAAGTTCTGCAAAGCCAGAAGTCGTACCACGACGTAAAATATGTTTAGAGTCTTTTAAGGAAATTTCTTTGCCTGCGGTATCGGTCAGGCTGCCTGTTGCACCTCTCAAACGTGGAATTTCGTCATAAAGTGCCAAACACATGGCATCCAGCAAAGTCGATTTGCCTGCACCAGTTTTGCCCGTAATTGCAATTAAACCTGCCTGTGCCAGTGGCTCATCTTCAAAATTGATGACATGCGTGCCTGCCAAAGATGCCAAATTATTTAAACTTAAACGTAAAATTTTCATGGCAAATCCTTAAGCTTTATTCTGATCAAGTTCTTGTTGGGCTTCGGCCAAAAGCTGTAAAAAATCTTGGCTCACTTCTGGGTCAGGTTGATAGCCCATTTTTTCCCATAAATCTAAAAATAATTTTTCAGGCGTAGGCGGCTCTAAATCAATTTTTGATTGTTGCACGTTCGAGTTTTCACAGTTTTGAAAGCGTCGTGCAATGCGCAGTAAACGATAGCGGTTGGCAGGCAGTGCTTGTTCAATTTGTTGGCGTAAATCAATGGGTGGCGGGGCATCGCTGATATATTCAATTTCTAAAAAATGCCGTGCGCAAACTTCTGCAATTTCATCTTTTGGCAATTTATTCAGTTCGGTGATTAATTCAGAAAGTTCACAGCGAATCCGAAGCAGCTCTACCGTACGTGGAATAAGCAAGCTTTCATATTGGAAACGCTGTGCATCAGCCTGTAATGGATCAATCCTAACTTCAAGGACTTGGTGTTTATAATTCAGCTCGCTAAATGATAAAGGGATGGGTGAGCCGCTATAGCGAATGTGTGGCTGTCCGACCTGTTGCGGTTTGTGTAAGTGTCCGAGTGCGACATAGTCAATCACTTCATCAAACAGCGCAGTCGATAAGGCTTCTTCATTCCCCACTACAATGGGGCGTTCTGAGTCGGAAGTTTCGCCACCTTGCATGTGTGCATGTGACATTAAAATCAGGGCTTGATTTGGCTGTTTACGAGCTTTGGCTTCTGCAATCAGTTGTTGATGTAAGTAAGCAACCGCAGATTGATTGTCACTGCTATGTTCATTTAAACCTGTAATTTCTGCACTGCGTAAATAGGGCAGGGTCAGACACCATGCCACAATATTTTGCGCAGCGTCATAAATAGGCACTAGGAGTTTATCTAAATCTAATTTTTGCTCGGCTGTTTTACCAATCACGCCCACAGCTTTGGCGTTGAAGCGGTCTAAAAAGGGTTCAACTTGCTCAATGCGATACCCAGAGTCATGATTGCCTGCAATCATTAAGGTTTGCATGTGTGGAGCAAGCACATGCGCATCGGTAAGGAATTGATAGAGTTGTTTCTGAGCGCTCGAAGCAGGATTGACCACATCAAAAATATCGCCTGCTATGAGCAGGGCATTCGGCTGTTTGCTTTTAATTTGAGTTAAGAGCCAATTTAAAAATTCAGTATGTTCATATTCACGTTCATGGTGATGGAAAAATTGCCCCAAATGCCAATCAGACGTATGTAAAAAATGAACAGCCATGCGTGTTCCAATCTTGATGTTGAATTATGGGATAACTTAACATAACTGAGCGCAACACTGCGGCAAAAAACCAGTTTTCTGCTTTTAAAGCGACAATTTAGGTCGTAGAGATTTTAAAGAGAAGGGAAAGTAAAATCTGTCGTGATCTGTATAGAAAAATATAGAGAGTTAAAATACTGATGTTAGAAAGGCTAAAAAAAGACCTTAAAAAATAAAGACCGACGATTCGAGTGATGATGAAATCGTCGGTCAAAGAAAAACTTGCGATACAGTAAAGCTTTGGCTGCTGTTCAAAGCATGACTGTATGCGATTTATTGCTTTAGTCAGGTCACCGAAAATATTGTGGATGCCATACACATTAACGGTTGTTGTGACCTTGTAGCCTATATAACGTCAGGCTTTTGTATTCGGTTGACAATTTCATGAAAAAAAAATCAATTTTTTTTATACTAGGCTGAATCTTTTGTCTGAGTCATCTTTATGGTATCGCTAAGCCGTTATTTTATCTGGTTTTTCTTGTATTGCTTTGTGATGACCTGTATTTGTGGCGTATTGGCTGCATTATTACCTGCGGGTGTAGGCGGGATTTTAACTGCGGTGCCTTATTTGGTTGCCATGATTTTAGTGCTGTATAAGTTTTTAAAACAACAACGCCGTGCGCCGAATGACAAGGAACGCAAGACATTTACTTTAGGATTTAGCCTGATTTTTTGGGGCTATAACTTGGCGTTTTTATTATTAGGTTTGGCGATATTTTCTCGCCAAAACCCAAGCATTTGGCAAGATTTTTTACAGTATTTGCAACAGCCACAATTTATGAGTGTGGTGGTGATCATGTTCTTGTTGATCGCAATTCCATTGTATCTGCTGACCTATTGGTTTTATGGTAAACAGGCACAGCGTATGGCAGTTAAAATGTTTGGCTGATAAAAGAAGTTGTTAATATCTGATTTTCTTCAAATATACATGATCAGTTATGTGATGATGATTTGCTCAGACTTGAACATTCAGTCTAAATCACGTATAGCTAAAACTATATTTTTCATCATGCTGAGATTGGAAGATGCATAAACCTTTGGTACTGGTAACAGGGGCAAGTGGTTTTATTGGTTCACAATTGTTGCCGTTTTTATTGCAACAGGATTATCGGGTGGTGGGGCTAACCCGACAGCCCAATCGAGTATCCAAACATCCACAATTACGCTGGATTCAGCAGTTAGATGAACTCGACACCGAACAAATTGATTATGTGATTAATTTGGCGGGAGAAAGTATTGGGCAGGGCAGATGGACAGCAGCACGCAAACAAAAATTGCTTGATAGTCGAGTTCAGACCACACTGCACTTATATCAATATCTTGAAAAGCGCCGTATTTTCCCCAAGTGTATTATTTCAGGCTCGGCAGTGGGGTATTACGGAATTGACCCGCAGGAACAATGGTCAGCAGTATGTACCGAACACAGTGCAGCACAAGATATTTTTATGTCGCAGTTGTGCCAGCAATGGGAACAGGCTGCGTTAAGCTTCAGCCAGCAAAATACTAAAATTATGCGCTTGGGCGTGGTGTTTGGGCGCGGTGGTGGCATTTTACCGCAAATGTTATTACCAATTCGTTTAAATGCCGTCGGGCGGATTGGGCATGGACGGCAGCCTGTTGCATGGGTGCATATACAAGATGTTTTACAGGCCATTCACTGGTTAATGACGCAACCTGTAGACGCCAAAATTTTGAATGTGGTTGCACCTGAAAAAACCAGTCAGCAAGACTTTGCCGAAACCGCAGCTCGGCTTTTAAAACGTCGTCCATTTTTGGTGTTACCTGCTTTTGTCTTGCGTTGGTTATTGGGCGAGCAATCGCAATTGGTGCTGAATGGGCAATATGTTAAACCACAAGCGTTAGAACAAGCAGGCTATTGCTTTCAATATCCAAAACTTGAACAGGCGCTAGCGGCTTGTCTGGGTGCATCATCCTCTACTTAAACAGAGGATGCTGCTGAGTGTTATGCACAGATTGAGGTGGGCTGTAACTGCTTTGGATCATAAGCGGCAGGATCAACAATCGTTTCTTGCCCAAGCATGAGCTGTCTTAATAACTGCGCTGAAGCAGTGCCCATACATAAGCCATTACGGAAGTGTCCGAAATTCATCCATACATTATTTAGGCTTGGCACTTTGCCGATATACGGCACACCTGTAGGCGAGCCTGGACGTAAACCAGCCCATTGTTTCACAATGGGGAACTGTGCCAATTCAGGCACCATTTCAAAACAAGCCGTTAAAATATCTTGTTGGGTTTGCGGGTTTGGTGTGGTGTCAAAACCAACGTGACGCATACTGGAACCGCATAGCACATGCCCATCTTGACGTGGAATCAAGTACATTACCTTGTTCATGCACATGCTTGGCAACCATTGTGCAGGGGTTTTAAATAACACAATTTGCCCTTGTACAGGCTGTACAGGAATCTCTAAACCCAGTTGTGCCGCCCAGTGCTGTGACCATGCACCTGTCGCAAGCACGATATGATCTGCACGATGCAAGCGACCATCGGCAGATTGAATGGCTTGAATACGATCTTCAGTGATCTGAAATTGCTGAATTGGGCAGTGTTCAAAAAATCGCACGCGCGGATGTTGTTTCAAATATTGCGTGAGCGATTGTAATAAACGCGGATTGCGCACATTGGCAAGTTGTGAGAAATACAGGGCTTGTTTAAATTTGGGGTGGATATGCGGGTTAATTTGTTCGAGCTGTTCCCGATTCAGACATTCAGCTTGCTGCATCGGTTCATGATGACGTTCGGCATAATTTATACCAATCTCAAAATCATCTTCATCAAAAATCAACATGCCTGTTTCATGGATTTCAAAATCAATGCCTGTAATAGGTTTGAGTTTTTCATTCCATGCTTGGTACTGCGGTTTGGCAAATTGGGCTAAGTCATTGACCGCTTGAGGATAACGCCACGGATACATGGGAGAAAGAATTCCACCACCTGCCCATGATGCCGCTTGTGCTGCTTGTTGTTGATCAAAAATACTGATAGAGCAGCCCTGCTCTACCAGTTCGAGTGCAGACAACAAACCGCTGATGCCTGCACCAATGATTGCGATGTGCATGAAAGTCGCCTGTTTATGCCATATCTTTAAGTTTGAGTGCTGCTTCTTCGGCAAAATATGTCCAAATACCATCTGCACCTGCACGGCGGCAACTCATTAGCGATTCAATAATCACACTGTCCGACAACCAGCCATTTTGAATCGCGGCAGCAAGCATGGCGTATTCACCACTCACTTGATAGACAAAGGTTGGCACACCAAAGTTATCTTTCACTTCACGTACAATGTCTAAATAAGGCATGCCTGGTTTTACAATCACCATGTCTGCACCTTCTTGAATATCCAGTGCAATTTCATGCAAGGCTTCGGCACGGTTGCCAATATCCATTTGATAATTGTATTTGTTGCCGCCTTTTAGGTTGCTGGCAGAACCGACTGCATCACGGAAAGGACCGTAAAAGCTAGAGGCATATTTGGCTGAATAAGCCATGATAGAGGTATAGATATGCCCGTTGCTTTCCAACGCCTGACGAATCGCACCAATACGGCCATCCATCATGTCACTTGGCGCAACCACATCTGCACCCGCTTCGGCATGACTTAAAGCCTGTTTAATTAGACATTCAACCGTTTCATCATTCAGGACATAGCCTGTGTCATCAATAATGCCATCTTGACCATGAGTGGTGTACGGGTCGAGTGCGCCATCGGTAATAAGTACCATCTCTGGCAATTCTTTTTTCAGCAGGCGTAGTGTGTTTTGCACCAAGCCATCTTCACGCCATGCTGCTTCTGCGGTCAGGCTTTTGTCTTCTTGTGGTGTGACTGGAAATAATGCCAGTTTAGACACGCCCAACTGCATTAAACGCTCGGCTTTTTTGAGTAATAAGTCTGCCGATAAACGCTGAATATTCGGCATGCTTGGAATATCTTGGGTTTGATTTTGTCCCGGTAAAACAAATACAGGATAAATCAAGTGATCTGTGGTTAAGTGAGTTTCGCGAACCATGGCGCGTAATTGATCATTTTTACGGATACGACGCATACGAGTGGCAGGAAATGCAGGGCGATTGAACGTATAGGTCATAAAAATCTCACTGATCAGTATTAAACTAGACGACTATTGTAGCCCCTTAAATTTCATTTGGGCATACATTGGCTGTTTTTATTGTTGGTAAATTGAGTTGTTTGGACTTTTGGGCACGTTATGAGTAATGCAGAGAAAAATTGGACTGGGAATATACATTTAGGCGCGAAAGTCGATATTGATGTCGTGCTAAGACAATTGGTCAATGCATTTAATGGATCGCCATTTTTTCAACACAATGGCATGAGCATGCGTGTGGTAGATGGTCAAATTGAAGCCTATATTGAGATGCAACCGTATATGGTGGGCAACGTGGCTTTCCAAATTTTACATGGTGGTGTTGCTGCAACCATTTTGGACAGTGTGGGCGGTATTGTGGCAATGGGGGAGTTATATAAACGGACAGAACCTGACGATTTGCCCGATACCATTAAAAAAGTCACTCGTTTGGCTACCGTAGATATGCGAGTGGATTATTTAGCACCGGGACGCGGCAAGTATTTTATTGCCCGTGCGGAAACTTTGCGTTTAGGGCGTAAAGGCTGCACCATGCGTATGACGATGGTCAATGATGAAGATAAACCAATTGCAACGGCAATTGCGTCTTATGCCTATTAAAATCTAAGGTAGGGCGCGAACAATTGTGTTTTGCATAATTGGATGACTGTTTATTTTTGATTAGTTTATTGTTTTAAACATATAAGGAGTTGAGTGATCATCTCCTTTTTTTGTGTGCATGAAGAGTTTTTTGAATTGTGACAGTTTGTAGCGACTTAAGTTTTCTTTAAGTTTAGATTTCTATCTTGAGCATTGAGTTATTTTCTATCCAATGTGATGCACATGATCAAATTTAATTTTGATGCTCAATCATCCAGTCAAACGCATTTTCTGGATGCGAATTTTCATCAGCAAAAAAATAAAAAACAATTCAACGGGTATGCATCTGTAGCGCAGCCGTATAAACCACAAACGAACCCAAAACAGTTGAACCTAGAACAGCCACATTTAGATGTATTACACAGCTATGCCTCGGTGATTCAAGCACACACAACAGCACAACATTTAAATGTGACAACTGTGACCCAAGATGCTAGCAAACAACGCTTGGCATTAGAGCATTTTATTCGAGATAAATACCAAAAAGTCCATCAGGCATCCATAAATACTTTTTCAGATACCTTGTTTGCAGGCTATGTAAACCACGACATGCAAGTGGTGATTGGCATGCAACCATTGGGCGCAAACCAAGCCTTTTTGGAACAGTATTTAGGTGCACCCATTGAAACCATTTTAACCCAATTGAGCCAAGTGCCTGTAACGCGCGCGCAGATTGTTGAAATTGGCAACTTGGCAGCGCAAGACATGAGCAAAGCCAAATTGATGGTGGCTTTTTTGGTCTTTCACTTATCGCAGAACAATGTGTCGTGGGCAGTTTGCACAGGAACAGCAGCAGTGCGCTATGTGTTACAGCAAATGGGTTTGCATTTTCAGGTACTAGAAAAAGCCAACCCCGAAGCCTTGGGCGATGCACAGCATCAATGGGGCAGTTATTACCAACAGAAGCCTTATGTACTGGCGATTGACGTTGCAGCAGCGTTGGCGGTCACGCAACAGCAATATTGTTTTTATGCCTAAGGTCATGCAGAAAGGCGGAAATTGAAAGATGAAAGAGTTATTTGAAAACCTGAATCACTATGCTCAAACAGACCCTGAGCGTGAAGCAATTGTGACGGCACAAACCACACTGAGTTATGCCACATTACAGCAACGGGTTGAGTTGCTCAGTGCAGAATTGGCAACTTATCAAGTACAGCGTTTGGCGTTGTGGGGTGTGAACCAGGCCGATTGGATTGTGGTCGATTTAGCCGCACGTAAAGCTGCAATGACAGTCATTCCTGTGCCTTTATTTTTTACTGCTGCACAAGTGCAACATTTACTGCAAGACAGCCAAGCGGAGTTGCTGTGTATTTTGACGGATACTGCACAAAGCGATACTCCGTCCAATGTTAACTCGGCTATTGGAAATACTGCTATTCCAGAAGCTTTGTTGGAGATGATTGATGCAGTTCAGGCACAGGTTTTGCCACCATCAGATTTATATCAAGGGCAGTTGTTTCGTCTAAGCGTTGAAACAGCACAACCGCATTTATCCCCAAATTCTGCTGAGCAGCCTACAAAAATTACTTATACCTCGGGCAGTACAGGTACACCCAAAAGTGTGTGTTTGGCAGAAGCCACCATCAATTCAATTACACACTCTTTAAGTCAGGCATTACAAAGTAGCCAGCTTGGGCGGCATTTGTGTCTAATTCCATTTGCAACATTGCTTGAAAATATCGCAGGCGTGTATGTGCCTTTTCACATGGGACGTGCAGTGGTGGTGGGTGAAGTCAGCCAGTTCGGTTTGCTGACCAACCATGAGTTTGATGTTTCACGCTTTGTCGATGCCGTGCAGCAATATTGCATTGAAAGCGTGATTTTATTGCCGCAAATGCTCAAAGCGATTGTGGAATATATCCATCAACACGGCGATTTGGGCTTGCGCACTTTGAAGTTTATTGCCGTGGGTGGTGGCAAGGTGTCTGCAGATTTACTCAAGCAGTGTCAGCAATTCAATTTACCTGTTTATGAAGGTTATGGTCTGTCTGAATGTGCATCGGTCGTGAGTTTAAACCTGCCTGAAGCTCGCAGAATTGGCAGTGTTGGCCGCGTATTACCGCATGTTCAAGTCGAAATTGCTGCCAATCAAGAAGTGGTGGTCAAGGGCAATGCCATGTTGGGATATATGCATGAACTTGGGCGTGAGCAGGATGCGGTATCAGCCGATATTCACACAGGCGATGCAGGTTATTTTGATGAAGATGGCTATTTATATATCACGGGGCGTATCAAGCAAATTATTGTCAGCAGTTTTGGGCGCAATATTTCACCAGAATGGGTTGAATCGAACAGTTTGAGTGAGCTTGAAATTCAACAGATTGCCGTGTTTGGTGAAGCGCAGCCGTCATTATCTGCAGTGATTTATGCCGAGGAACATCGTTCAGATGCGCAATTGGCAGCCGCGATTTATCGTGCCAATACCCGTATGCCTGATTATGCCCAAATTAAACACTGGTGCCGTGCTGAACAACCTTTTTCTTTAAATAATCAGATGTTAACCGATAACGGAAAATTGCGTAGAGCAGTCATTCAGCAACAGTATCAGACAGCTTTGGCACATCCTACAACGTATTAAATGGCTGATCTTGGAGATGTTTCACAGATAGACATACCTGTCAGTCATCAATAGAGATAGAGAGAAATCACATGAATATTGCACAACAGCAATTCAAACATTCCCCACAACAAATTAAAGATCGTTTGGTGGAACACGGTTGGGTTTTACTTAGAAATGAACATTATGATGTGAATGCGTTTAGTGGGCTGATGAGCAATATTTGCCAAAAGCTGACCTATGACCCTGCACGTGAAAATGTGACCCGACAATCGCAAAAAGTAGATGCAGGTACGCAGGCAATGGGGCTGCATATAGAAAATGGTTCAACCCCAATGCCGCCTGATATTATTGCTTTTTTTAGTGAAAAAAGTGCTTCGCGTGGTTCGCAGACCACCTTATGTGATGGACATGAGGTATGGAAAAAACTGCCTGATACACTGAAACAGAAATTTGCTGAACCGATGACCATCAGCCGTTACTTACCTAAAGTAATGTGGCAAAAGTATGTGGCAACTGCACTCAATATTGCCGATGCTGCACATGTCGGGCAGCGGGAACTCGCTCATTTTATTGCGATGATTCCTAGACAACGGATTCGCCCTGCGCATGATGAAGGCGTACAGTACGATTTAAGCATGCCGATGATTCGCCATGACAATTTAAAAGCTGTGCCTGCCTTTGCCAACACCTTGTTGGGGCCTTCTTATAATTACGAAAAGCCGCGTTTTTACTTTGCCGATGGCAGCGAAATCCAAGCGGAATTATTGGAAGAGTTGGCAGAGCGATGCGAGCGTGAAACCTCAGAAATTGACTGGCAAGATGGTGATGTGGTGCTCATTGATAACAAGCGCTTTATGCATGGCAGACGTGAAATATTGGTGCCATTAGAAGATCGTAAACTCTATATTTGTATGGGCTTGGGACTGAATCCTGCATTTTTATAATTGAGTTGTATCGAATATCTTAAAATTGAGAGTATCTTTTATGTCAAATTTAACTGCGGTGATTTTCGGGGCAACAGGCGGGATTGGTCATGCGATTGCGCATCATTTTGCTGAAAAAGGCTTAAACTTAATTTTGGTTGGGCGTAAGCAAGACACCTTGCAACAACTAGAGCAAAGTCTGGCGCAGCAGTATCCTCAGTTGCAATTACACAGTCTGCGTTGTGATTTAATTGATGCCAGCAGTCGTCATGATTTTATTCAGGCACTTGCCGCATTAAAACAGCCGATTCATTACTATATTAACCCGAATTACGGATAAGAAAAGCCCTTGAAAAAAAGGTAGTTAGAGCCATTTAGAAAGTTACGACACAACCCAAAGGCTCTAACTACCATGTACGATTTTACAGAAATTTTTTGTATTGTTGA
>NZ_VPEA01000008.1:0-163745 GCF_013417365.1 Acinetobacter sp. YH12252 | reverse complement strand
ATTTACTTCGGATGCTAACTGATTTAGCACCTTGCAATGTTTGTCTTTTATGCGTAATTTGAGTGTCTTCATCCAATTATTTTAACAGTATTTTTCTTAATAGTGACTATAGTACAAGTATTTAAAACGACATTTCGTGTCGTTCATATGGTTTACTCCAGTCGCTTATATCCTCGTGCTGAACCACGAGGTTTTTCGCTCCAGTGGATAAACTTCTTTCACAAATCCGATTAAAACCATACTTCAATCCCCCATCATCCTCTTACGGAAGATATTCCTCATCCCTGAGCCATATATGGCGCAAGAGAAGGGATTTTCGATACTAATTTAATTTTGACCTATACGGATAAACTGAAAAGACAGACACAACGTCAGCTTTTTAAAAACTCACAACTTACCCAAATGCGCCAAACAACGATGAATCGCACCACAACCCGGCTGAAAGTGCTGCACACCTTTGGCTTCTTCCATACGGCACACCTCACTCACCAAACGATCTGCCACACCTCGACCACGGTTTGCAGGATGCACCACAATATATTCAAGCGTACGATGATCATCTTGCCCTGTGCACCAAATCGCACCAATCACTTTAGTATTAAATTCTGCCGTGTAAAGTAGGGTATACTGAGCCAAGTTCTGCTCAAGTTGGCTTACCGCATCTTGCCCATCGCCAAATTCAGGGCTGGTATCATACAGTCGCTCAAGCTGGCTGCGCACTTCGGTATTTTCCAGTGAAGTATAGGGATGTACGGTAATAGGCATTGATTAACCCTCCTGAGCAATCTAATATGCTGAGACTTCGTCACAGCGAAAACATTTTACATCAATCATTTTTGACGTTTTTTGAGGAACGTGTCTATGACCCAACGTATCAGTGAAGTGGTGAGAAATACCAACGAAACTAAAATTCGAGTTCGTGTGAATCTGGACGGTACGGGTCAAGGCACACTCAACACTGGAGTTCCATTTTTAGACCATATGATTGATCAAATCAAGCGACACGGTTTGTTTGATATTGATATTCATTGTGATGGCGACTTGGAAATTGATGATCACCACACTGTAGAAGACTGTGGTATCACGCTTGGACAAGCTTTTGCTCAAGCTTTGGGCGATAAAAAAGGTTTACGACGCTACGGTCACTTTTACGCACCACTTGATGAATCTTTAAGCCGTGTGATTGTCGATTTATCGGGTCGTCCGGGTTTATTTATGGATATTCCATTTACCCGCGCACGTATTGGTACTTTTGATGTGGATTTATTCTCAGAATTCTTCCAAGGCTTTGTCAACCATGCATTAATGACACTGCACATCGACAACCTCAAAGGTAAAAACAGCCACCACCAAATTGAAAGCGTATTTAAAGCATTTGCACGTGCTTTACGCATGGCATGTGAAGTCGATCCGCGTGCTGAAAATACAGTGGCATCAACCAAAGGAACACTCTAATGACACGAATTGCCCTTCTTGACTATGGCATGGGAAATTTACACTCTGCAGCGAAAGCTTTAGAGCATGTGGGTGCAACGGTAGATGTGACCAATGACCCAAAACTGATTGCACAAGCCGATAAAATTGTGTTTCCAGGTGTGGGTGCTATGCGTGATTGTATGCAAGGCATGCATGAAGCTGGCATTGATGACGTGGTGCGCAACGCGGTCTTTAATAAACCTGTACTTGCAATTTGTGTAGGCATGCAGGCGCTGATGCAACATTCCGAAGAAAATGGCGGAGCAGATGCACTGGGCATTTTTGCAGGTACAGTCAAACGCTTTCCTGAAGTAGCAGGTTTAAAAGTGCCACACATGGGTTGGAATCAGGTACATCAACGTGACCCGAGCCACCCTATGTGGAACAACATTGAACAAGATGCGCGTTTTTACTTCGTGCATAGTTTTTATGTTGAACCGCAAGATGAAAAAATCGTGGCCGCGACCTGTGATTATGGTTTAACTTTCTGTACAGCCCTGCATCAAGACAACTTGTTTGCAACGCAGTTCCACCCAGAAAAAAGTCACACTGTTGGTTTGCAGTTACTAAAAAACTTTGTGGAATGGAATATCTAATATTCAGGATGCTTCAATCAATAAAGCCGAGTTAATCTCGGCTTTATTTTTGCGTGAATGTTTTTCACTTTTATTGCACATTGATTTGTGTTTAAAATTAAAGCGTTTTTTATACCTTTTATTCAAAATAAACTGAGGGTCTGTCGATAATTGGTCTATGTTTGCGATGTGAGAGAGATATCTCACAAGATTTTTGAGCAAATATACGGTATGCGACAGAAAATTCAAAAAATCTAGGAATTACAACAATGAGTCAATATGTAGAAGATTCTGCACTCAGTGCAGCGGGGCGTTTTGGTCGATTATCATTTTTAGCGTGGAACTGTTTGCTCAGCTTGGGGCTTGCAGTACTGATTGCAATTATTGCCGTTGTTGCACCCAATTTATTGCTAGAGCTCGGCTCTGGCTCTATGGGCATCGGCATGATCTTGCTCGTGAGCATTTATATCGTGGCATTCTATTTTAGCTTTATTTTCACCATCCGCCGCTTGCATGACCGCAATCATACTGGCTGGTTGTCTTTGCTGATTTTGGTGCCTTTGGTGAATATTATTTTGGGTTTATATTTGGTATTTGCACCTGGCGATGATCGTCAAAATAGCTATGGTGCGGTACGTGAAACTGCAGGTTGGGAAAAAGTACTGGCTTGGATTTTTATTGTGCTGATGATTTTGGCGATTATTGGCAGCTTCTTGTCAGGTATATTCAGCAACGTCTAAGCAAAAATATTCCACTTGGTTGATATTTCGAAATAGCCCATCTATTGGGCTATTTTTTCAGGATATTCGCTGCAATCTTTGTCCTGCACAGCATTTTCAATCTTTTAAACTTTGCCAAATTCCGCAAAACGCTTTAGGCTAAAACCGCTTCTTTACCGCTTTGAATGTTATGGATCTCACTCGTCTGCGTACCCTGCCTAGCCCTGATGAAATTCGGCAATTGCCACTGTTTGAAAATATTGCGCGTCAAAATATTGTACTGATTCAAAATCTAGAGCAATGTCTAGCAATTGAAGCTGAACTGAAAACCGCAGCTGTCTTGGGTTTCGATTCTGAATCTAAACCCACGTTTAATGTAGGCGAAGTTTCTACAGGCCCGCATTTAATTCAGCTCGCAACCTTAGAAAAAGCCTATCTATTTCAGCTCAATGATGACATTTGGCAATTTTTGCAGCCAGTTTTTGCCAATCGCGATCAAATTAAAGTAGGTTTTGGGCTGAAAAATGATGCCCATTTATTTCGTAAAAAAGGTATACAACTGAATAGCGTGATTGAACTATCCAAATGTTTTGGCAGTTTTGGTTTTAAAAGTCCGCTTGGGCTTAAAAATGCCATGGCATTATTATTTCACGTTCATTTCCCTAAAAGCCGAAGTATCAGCACCTCAAACTGGGCACGTCAATCACTTAGTGAAGCGCAAATTGCCTATGCCGCAGCCGATGCCTACGCACCTGTGTTGATATTTGAAGAATTGGGGCGTTTGGGTCTATTGCCCGAGCATATCCCAAACAGTTCACTCAAATTGCGGATTCGTCCCTCTAAAACAAAACCTACAACAGATGCTTAGATATTTAACAATACTTTGTTAAGATGCACGGATTGAATTCAATAAGTTTTTGGCAAGGAGCGAAAGCATGCTGATCATCCCTGCAATTGACCTGAAAGATGGCAAATGTGTTCGTTTAAAACAAGGTCGTATGGAAGATGATACTGTATTTTCTGACGATCCAGTGGCGACAGCACAACATTGGGTAAATGAAGGCGCACGTCGCTTGCATTTAGTCGATTTAAACGGCGCTTTCGCAGGTACGCCAATTCATAAACCTGTGGTTGAAGCGATTGCAAAATCACAACCCGATCTCCCAATTCAAATTGGTGGCGGTATTCGTTCACTCGAAACCATTGAACACTATTTAGATGCAGGCGTATCGTTCGTGATTATTGGCACCAAAGCCGTTCAAGATCCTGCTTTTGTAGAAGAAGCCTGCAAGAAATTCGCAGGACACATCATTGTCGGCATTGACGCCATGAATGGCATGGTGGCAACCGATGGTTGGGCCAACGTCACAGACGTGAAGGCAACAGATTTAGCCAAGCGTTTTGCCGATGCAGGTGTATCTAGCATTGTTTATACCGATATTGCCCGTGATGGCATGATGCAAGGTGTGAACGTAGAACAAACCGTAAACTTGGCGCAATATTCAGGCTTACCTGTGATTGCTTCTGGCGGTGTGACCAATTTAGATGACGTACGCAACCTAAAAGGTCAGCCTGGCATTTTAGGTGCGATTACAGGTCGTGCAATTTACGAAGGCACGTTAAGCCTGCGTGAGGCACAGTTGCTTTTAGATGAGCAATCTTTGTAATTCTGCCGCGTATTTTTAAAGAGGTCTGCGGACCTCTTTTTTATTTTGATTTTATTTTACTCATTTTGAGTTTTCTTCATCTCCCACTGGTTCTATGTCTCAGCTTTCACCAATGCTTCGCAGCAAAGCCCCGCAACTGGCGCTCATTTTGATTACCTTAATTTGGGGTGCAACCTTCATTACCGTGCAATACGGTTTGAACTTCAGCAGTCCAGTACTGTTTGTAGGCTTACGTTTTGCCGCAGCCACGTTGGCCGTGGGGCTGATTTCATGGCGAAGCTTACGTGGTTTTAGCATCGATGAACTCTATGCAGGCTTTGCCATAGGCGCAGTCATTGCGCTAGGTTATGTCACTCAAACCATTGGCTTACAAAGTATCAGCAGTAGCGAATCGGCCTTTTTAACGGCGCTGTATGTCCCGCTTGTACCGCTATTGCTGTGGTTATGCTTTGATCAACGTCCGCATGTCATGACTTGGTTGGGTGCTATTTTGGCATTTGTAGGCTTGGTCTTTTTAACAGGCAATGGCTTAGGCGCAATTCAGTTAAGTTTTGGACAAGCCATTACTTTAATCGGTTCAATTGCGATTGCCTTTGAAATTATTTTAATTAGCTATTTTGCCAATCGGGTCAATTTAAAGCGCGTTACCCTCATCCAACTGGGTTGTGCATCGTTATTGTGTTTTGCGATTGCACCATGGGTTGGAGAAACTCAATTGCCCGAATTTCAGTGGTCACTCCTTGCTGTTTTGCTCGGCTTAGGCATTGCCAGTGCCGTGATTCAATTGGTGATGAACTGGGCGCAACGACAAGTAGACCCTGCGCAAGCTGCTATTATTTATGCAGGTGAGCCTGTTTGGGCCGCATTGATTGGACGTTTGGCAGGCGAGCGCTTGGCAGTTCTGGCGTTGTTCGGTGGACTACTGGTGGTTTTAGGCGTGCTGGTCAGCGAATGGCGACCAAAATTTTTAAAACGAAACACATCATCCCAAAAAGTTGAATGAACAGCATCTAGGCAAGATCGCTCAAAACATCTTAAAAAGACGAACGAACGTGAATTTAATGATACATCGGTAAATTATCATTCACGCGAATTAAACCGCGTATAGCACGGTAAACAATCCATAACCACGAAATAGCAACCACTGCGATACAGAAAAGTGTCGCAGCCAAAGTCATACTGGCAAAGCTTTGCGCATCTGGACTAAAGAACACCAAAAAGAACGGCACAAAGGCCACAATATTCCAAAACAGATACCACCAGAAGCTGCGAATTTGCCAAGTAAAATGACTGGCAAAAATTGAACCTTGTACATCACTACGTTTTAAATAGTTGATGATTAAGGCAATCACGGCCAATATCCCCGCAGAAAAAATCGCCACGATATACAGCACATATAAAATCATGGTCAATGAACGATGTGGGTCTTGATCTACTGAATATGAATGCTCTGCGTCTGACATAATGCACCTGACAAGCCTGTTACTGGAACAATATTCCCAATTAGATGTTAAGCTGATTCAACGGAGAAATCATCCATAAAATCAGAAAGATATTTAAGCCTATCGTACAAAAATAAATCTTACCAAAGGGTTGTTTTTGTGTTTTATGGCGTAATTTTTGTTGTGCTAACCATGCTGCAGGCCAACCCCCTAAAAAAGCCACAATATGCAAGTTATTTTCAGGAATACGACGTCCACCCTGCTGTGCAGCTTCTTTATCTTGTGCATACAGCCAATAACTCAGCGCATTCATCAAACTGATGAATAATAACAACATGCCGCTGAGCAATCCCAACAGCGTCAGCAAAGCCAAAGCAACAATATAAGCCACACATAATATTTGCATCGGCTGCATTTTTTGCGTGATGTTGGATGTTTTCGCACTCACAGCAGATGCCTTTGCTGCTTTGGTCTGCGAAGCTTTTAAATACACCGCTTGCTGTGCTCGGTAACGTCCGCGCTCATCCACAGTTACGGTATATTCCAAGGCACAGCCCACAATTGGACGTGGCCCTTGTCGGGCGAAGTCCTTAATGTGTAAAAACACGCGATCTTTTTGGTGGTCATTCGGCTGAATAAACCCATAACCCTGCTCATCAAACCATTCGACTAAACGCCCTTGATCACGCATGTTCTATATCCCTCAAGCTGTCACAAACTTTAAGCGTTCAATCAGCATATTCCGCATTTCATCTGGATTTTTCTGCAAAATATCTGCGCCTGTCCGCCCTTCTGCCGCATTTTTAGCAGCCACCTGCAAACGCATTAACCAAAAACGTCCTGCCGCCATTGCCAAATACAGTTCCAAACAGGCTTTTTCGTCTTGGGTTAAAGGACGCACCGTTTCGTAGGCATTTAAAAATGCAATCGCCTTGCTTTCATTTAAGCTCAGCTCAGGAAAATCGGTACAAAAATCATTCAGCGTAATCGCAATATCAAACAGCAATTCATCTTGATTTAATTCATAAAAATCTAAAATGCCTTGCAACTGATCATCTGCAAACAAGGTATTGTCACGGAATAAATCCGAGTGAATAAAACCTTTAGGACGCTGCGGATAGACTGCGGTTAAGGCTTCATACAAGCCCAAAAGTTTGGACAGTAAGGCTTGATCGGCCACATGCATTCTTGGTTTTAATTGGCGTGCGACCCCTGCCCAATAAGCATGATCACGTACATGATCGCGCTGCAAAGGAAAATTTTGTAAGGCCACATGCATTTTGGCTTGTGCAATCGCAATCGCTTCCACTTGCGCCACTGTTGCCAGTGTCGGATGCTGCCCAATTAAACGCGGTGCAATTTGTGCAGGTTTTTCTTTTAATTGGTGAATGGCTTGTCCCGAATAGGATAAAGGCACTGCCACAGGCAAACCCGCTTGCCCCAAATGCTGCAATACAGGAATTAATTCACCTGCCGCTTGCTGATCTAATTCTTCAAAAATGGTCAGCACGTACTCGTTTTGATTGTCGCAGCGCAAAAAATAATTGGTATTTTGAATCCCCCCTTGAATGGGAATCAGCTCGACCACCTCCAATCCATAAGGCGCTGCAAAGACCTGAACTTCCTTTAAAGTCAAAGGAGTATAAACCGACATAGAAAACCTGCGAAAAACCTGAGCTAAGTTTGATAGAATACCCGCTCCATCTGCCAAGGTGTAGCGCTTGTGTGGGTGAGTTTCATAATCGGCTGTAATAATTGGAAAAATTTATGCTAGCGAAACGTATTATTCCTTGCCTAGACGTAGATAATGGTCGCGTGGTTAAGGGCGTGCAATTCCTTGATATTCGTGATGCGGGCGACCCTGTCGAAGTGGCGCGTCGTTATAATGAACAAGGTGCCGATGAAATCACCTTTTTAGACATTACCGCTACCCATCATGGTCGTGATACGACTTATCGTACCGTAGAACGTATGGCAGAAACCGTGTTCGTGCCCCTCACCGTTGGTGGTGGCGTGCGCAAGGTTGAAGACATTCGCCTATTATTGAACGCAGGTGCAGATAAAGTCAGCATTAACTCTGCAGCCGTCTTTAATCCTGAATTTGTGCAAGAAGCCTCACAGCGTTTTGGCGCGCAATGTATTGTAGTTGCCATTGATGCGAAAAAAACGGGTGAT
This sequence comes from Acinetobacter sp. YH12252, assembly GCF_013417365.1. Classification (NCBI taxonomy): domain Bacteria; kingdom Pseudomonadati; phylum Pseudomonadota; class Gammaproteobacteria; order Moraxellales; family Moraxellaceae; genus Acinetobacter; species Acinetobacter sp. YH12252. The sequence continues at coordinate 155,691 of NZ_VPEA01000008.1, read as the reverse complement.
AACAAATGGGAAATTTTCACCCACGGTGGTCGTAAACCCACTGGTATTGACGCAATTGAATGGGCTGTGAAAATGGCGGACTACGGCGCAGGTGAGTTGTTGGTCACCTCAATGGATGCCGATGGCACCAAAGCAGGCTATGACTTGGCGCTCATGCGTGCCATCAATGACCGTGTAATGGTACCTACCATTGCTTCTGGCGGTGTAGGTAATTTACAACACTTGGCCGATGGGATTCTAAAAGGCGGTGCCGATGCGGTACTGGCAGCCTCAATTTTCCACTTTGGTCAGCATACCATTCCTGAAGCCAAACAATATTTGGCAGCACAAGGCATTGAAATGCGTTTGTAAAATCATAGTGCAAACGAACTGTGAAAAGTGCAATCTGAAGATTGCACTTTTTTTAGCTTAAAATTGAAGTAAAGGTAAAATTTAGGCAGAAAAAAAGGAGTCCGAAGACTCCTATCAACTCAAAAAACCACAGCGCTGAGGTTCTTTTATCTTTTTAAATAGACTTATAAAAAAATAATCAATAAAATCAATTTATCATCACACAATATTCAACCGAAACATCCGTGGATATTTCACTGCACACAATATACGCAGAGCTTTAGCTGAAATATTGACCAAAAACACCAAAAACATTGACCATTTGCGACAAGACTTGCCCAAGCTGTCAGTACAAACCTTCATTTGCTGCAATACAGTTAAGATAACTGCTCTGCCACAGCTAATTTTTTCTCGACCCATTTGGCAGGAAAATATGCAGCAGACAGATGGTTTAAACCCTGTGCAATCACCCGAGGTAAGGCAATGCCTAACGGATTTTGCTCCTGTAAGGCAGGTGCTGAAATGACTCGCGTTCCTAAAATATAATCAAACCACGGTTTGGTCACGCACCAGTTCGCATCCTGATTGCTGTTCATGTGATGGTCATAATGCCACGGAATTTTCTTAACTGCCCACTCTGGCTCTAAATGCGCACGACGGTGAATATAATAATAATTCGCAGCACTATATAGCGCAGCCAAACTCATACCCTTAGAAATTGGATAGAACACGCCACTGGCCACCGTTGCCACCACAGCCAAAGACACAATTTCATTTTTGGTACGCCAGTTGCGAATCCCTTCGACATAGCCATGATCGTGAAAACTGGTTTTACGCACTTCACGATGATGTTCCCAATGTGATTTCATACTTTCAGGCACAGGACTATAACGGCGCTGCCCTGCTCGATGCGTTCCGTGCAAAATATATTTATGTGCCACCCATTCAAAACCATTGGCAACCACCAAACCTGCTAGAAATCCTTTCCACATCGCTATTTCTCCTTAAACACAGGACATCTTGACTCTGATGTTCACTATAGGCATGTGAGATTGACTAGATCTTGACCAAAAAAATCAATATCATTGACAAATGACGACAAAAATAAACCGATAACACATGCAACAATTCAAAGAATATACGGGCTCGGTCTATGGTGGCTTAGGGCATTTATTGATGTGCTATTACCAAGCAAAAAAGCTGCCCATTCCAGAAAAATTACATCAGATTCAAAATCTGGAACGTTTTGATTATGCCCTCTGGCGTGACTTGCTCAGCACTTTGGAGCAACAATTACCACAACCTGCTTTGGGTTTGGAAATTGCCAAATACGTGCAGCCCAAACATTTAGGCATCATTGCATATTTAGCCTTGTCCTGTGATCATCTGGGCGAAGCATTACAGCGTTACCACGATTTTCATCGCTTGATTTACGATGGTGGCCCATTGCAGGTCGAAGCACAAAATGATTACTTATCCATTCGTTGGTCAGAATTATCCGTGCACATGACCACACAATTAACCGATGAAATTGCCATTGCCTTGATGATGGAATTTTTGAAGCACTTTATGCAGTTTGAGGATATTTGCCTGCACGAAGTACATTTTCATCATCCTGCACCCAAAAATATTGCACTGTATGAGCAGTATTTTCATTGTAAAGTGCGCTTTTCTCAGCCAATTACCCAAGTGTTGTTGCCTGTTTCCGAACTGGCAAAACCTTTTCATCAGGGCGATCAAACCTTACAGCATTTATTGTTGCAACAGGCGCAAGCCTTACTGGAAAAGCTACCGAATAGCACCCAAACCGATCAGCGTTTACAGCAAGCCATTTTGACGGGGCTGCAAAAAAATATGTATCAAATTGAACATATTGCTCAGCAATTACATATTTCTGTACGTCAGTTGCAACGTCATTTGCAACAGCAAGGTACGACCTACCAAAAACGCATGCAGGAAGTACGCTGTTTATTGGCAGAACAATATTTACAAGACCCACATTTAAGTCTGCAAGAAATTGCGCTATTGCTGGGTTATTCAGAACAAAGTGCCTTTCAGCGTGCGTTTAAACAATGGACGCAGCACACACCACAACAATGGCGGATGCAACGTGCTTCATGATTGCTTCTTTTTACTTTAATTTATGTTAAATTCATCACAATATCGATCTAAAATGCGATAAATTTAATTGAAGTTTGATCAATTAACTCAAAAAATAAGCACTGGAGAATCAAATTGAATAAGTATTTCGCAGAACTGGCTGGCACATTCTAGCTGGTATTTGGTGGTTGTGGTGGTGCGGTATTGGCTGCAGCTTTTCCTGAATTGGGCATTGGTTTTGTGGGGGTATCCCTCGCGTTCGGTCTGACCGTATTAACCGCGGCCTATGCACTTGGGCACATTTCAGGTGGTCAATTTAACCCTGCAGTCAGTATTGGTTTGTGGGCAGGTGGACGTTTCGAAGCCAAAGAACTCGCACCGTATATTATTTCACAAATTATTGGTGCGACTCTGGCCGCACTGGTGTTGTATCTGATTGTACAGGGTCAGACAGGTTTTGCAGGCACAGGCGGTTTCGCGACCAACGGTTATGGTGATTTATCTCCAGGAAAATATGCCCTCAGTTCAGTATTATTGATTGAAGTGGTACTCACTGCTGGCTTTTTGATGGTGATTATGGGTGCAACCGCCAAACGTGCACCTGCAGGTTTTGCTCCAATTGCAATTGGTTTGGCACTGACCTTAATCCATCTGATCAGTATTCCTGTAACCAATACTTCCGTGAACCCTGCACGTAGTACAGGTGTGGCGTTCTTTGCTGAAACTGCAGCACTCAGCCAGCTTTGGGCTTTCTGGGTTGCACCGATTGTAGGTGCGGTGATTGGTGCGGTGCTGTATCGCGCTATGGCAAAAGCTGAAGACTGATCTTCAAAACTTTAAATCCACAGCTTTTCAAGATGTCTGGGATTTATCTAAAAACACACAAAACAACAAAGCCCGTTCAAGCGTTTGAGCGGGCTTTTTAATGGCTTAGATGAGCAGATTAAAGTAGATTTAATATCTTGAGATGGCATCCATTATAAAAATGGATTTTCAATTTCACCCGCTTCGGGACGATCTAACTTTTCAGGCAGATTCGGAGTCTGCTCCAAAGTTGCAACAACTTCATTCAAAAAAGCCTGTAGTGCTTTGGCTGCCTGTAAACCCGCCTGATCTTTGCTGATTTGCAAATTGCCATACACATTGATGCAATCTAAATCATTTTCTAAGGTTAAGTCATGAATCGCATGTGATTCAGTCCCATTTTGAAACGGTTTAAACATTGAATTCACCTTAGCATGAAGGATGCAATATCCATCATCTTAACCCAGTTTAAGATTTCAACAACTGTAAAATATATTGCAATAAAGCTTCAATCAATTGCTTCACAATTGCATCTTGGGTATCTGCATCAATGCTAGCACCCGATGCAGGACTACTGCCTGAGCGTTTAAATTCGGTTTGCAAGGCTTGTAATTGCTCAGCAGATACATCTTCTGCGCACTGGCTTTCTGCATCCCAATGTGAGTAGGCAATCGGTGTATTGGCTTTTACAGCATTTGCAGTCAAAGGCAATTTATAGGTATTGCGCTTTTGTTCTTCACTTAATTGTGGGAATAAATTAATGCCCAACTGTTCTTCTAAATAGCAGACACTCACCACTTGCACCTGTAACGAGTCGTTATTGGGCGCGTAATAAGCCCCTATCGCGCCTGTTTTGGGCATATACACAGCTTTATACACCGCAGTCGGCACAATAACGCCCTGCCCAATGGTTTTTAGACGCTTGGCATTAAAACTTGGCCCCGTAATCACATACACATCTTGCTTTTGCTTAGTCACCACCGCTCGGGTGGCTTCTTCAAGTTCACGCCAGACCTGCTGATTATTTTTAGGGGCTTGCGGCACCATATTTGCCAAAGAAAAACTGTCAAACTGGGCTGCCAAGTTGGTCATGTCGGCATTCGGTGCCATGTGTCCACGGTCATAACCCGAACCACGATAATCCAGCAAAGTCGCACGATGCTCGGCTTTGACGCGCGGTTCTTCGTGAAAGTTATCTTCACGTGGAATCCGCTGACTCAAACGCGCTGGTGTTAAGGCTTCTGCCACCCATAACGGGGTTTTGGATACCCCTGAATACATCACATTAAAGTCATTAAAACACAGCGGATAGCTGTCTTTTTGCAGGCTATTTTTCAGTAAATAGGGCGGCGTTTCTCGATAGAACTGGGTTAGGCAAGCACTATTTCCTGAACTCGGCACCAGTGAAGTCCACTGGCTAATTTTTTCTTGACCAAAAGCAATCACAAAACTCCCTGTTGCCACTACACCGAGTAGCACTTTCAAGCTGTTTTGATTGAAAATTTGAGTCCAAATGTTGTTGGAATTGCGCCGTTTTCTTGCCATAACCGTTACTGTGACTTCGCTCTAAATCCGCAGAGTTTGCCCGAGCTTAACAATCCACTCACAGCTTGTATATGAAGCACCTCTTGTTCGTCTAACAATTAAACAAAACCCGCGCCATAACACCACAAAAGCCATACACAGCCTGAGTTTTAAGCACTTTTGACATCAGTCTAGATCAAGTTTGGTAGATTTGATTGCATCCGTTTTAGCGAATCTGCCAAGCTAAATACACCTTAAAGACATCGCTCAGCGACACCCAAGCGCATTGCGCTGCTCTAGCTGGATGTCATTGACGATTTAAATTGGTTTTAACTTTATTTTTGCGATTTTTGATGGAGAAATACATGCGTTTTCATCTTTTTGCTTGTGCTTTGGTTGGTAGCAGTATCAGCATTTCTGCCTTTGCCGAACCACCCATTCAAGCAGGTGATACTTTAGAAAGTTTATCTAAAGTCAAAATAAGCACCACGATTAATGGGCAAGCAGGCTCACTACAAGAATTAATCGCCAATGGTCAGATACGCATTGTACCGAGTACAGATACAAACTTAACAAGTCCAGCAGAAAATATAGCGCAACAGCCTGCAAACCAAATTTCAGCCGAACAAGCCAATCTGGCTCAAGACAATGTACCGATGACGATGCCTGTCGGGACTGAATCCGAACTGCAACACGCAGCGCAGGCAGAGCAAGTGAGCGAATAACACATACAAGCCACCTCTGCGCCATTATTGTCATCTTCAGCCGATTTACCTGTAAATGCTGGCGATGATGTGGATGTCACCGCAGAAGCGCTAAATGCTGCACCACAAAACCCTGCTGCATCTGAACAAGCAGCAGTCAATCTGCCCACGACTGAACGGCTTGAAACCACAGCACCTGCGGCACAGGGCGCAGATGTAAACGATATAGATTTAAGCCATCTACAACCAAGTGATACGGAACAATAAGATCTGTTTAAGACCAATCTTGAGCTAAAAATAAAAAACCAGCACTTTATAATGCTGGTTTTTTTAAAATCTATTGAGCAGTTTTTAAATTTCGATTTGACTACCCAATTCCACCACACGGTTGGTTGGAATTTGATAGAAATCACTCACTGGACTGGTATTGCGCTGCATTGAAATAAACAGTTTTTCACGCCACGGTGACATGCCATCGCCCACCGTATGCACAATTCGATCACGCGAAATAAAGAAGCTCATTTGCATCATATCGAATTCAAACTCAAGCTGTTCATAGGCTTGTTTCAAGGCATTTGGAATATTTGGCTGATCTTTAAAACCGTAATACATGGTAATCCGATAAAAACGATCATCCAGTTTTTCGACTTGAATCCGATCTTGCTGCGCCACAAATGGAATATCACGCGTGATGACCGTTACCATGATATTGCGTTCATGTAAGACCTTGTTGTGCTTAATATTATGCAACATGGCATGTGGCACAATGTTAGGCGTACCTGTCAAGAAAATCGCATCGCCAGGGACAAATTTGGTTTCATTGCCCATACTAATACTGTGAATGAATAGGTCTATCGGCAAGGCATCTTTTTCCAAACGATTGAAAACCAATGCACGACCATCTTTCCACGTCATTAAAATGGTATACATGATGGCGCCAATTAAAATTGGCACCCATCCCCCTGACACAATTTTGAGCGAGGTCGAAGCCACAAAAATTAAATCTAGGGTTAAAAATGGCACTGCAAAAAGGGCAACTTTCCACATCGGCCAACGCCAAAAACCATAGGCCAGCACTGAAATTAAAATCGTGCCACACAGCATGGTCATGGTCACTGCCACGCCATAAGCACTGGCAAGTCTGGCACTATTTTCAAATAATAAAATTAAGATAAGCACCGAAATAAATAAGGCCCAGTTAATGAATGGCAAATAGATTTGACCACGTTCAACATCGGACGTGTGACGTACAGTCAGGCGTGGTAAATAACGCAATTGAATGGCCTGATTGACCATTGAAAATACCCCTGTGATCACCGCTTGAGAAGCGATCACCGCTGCAGCTGTGGCTAAACCAATCATCGGGTATAAGCCCCATTCAGGCACCAACATATAGAACGGATTTTCAATCGCTGCAGGGTTACGTAGCAATAATGCCCCTTGTCCTGCGTAATTCAATAACAAGCAAGGTAAGACAATCAAAAACCACGCGAGGCGAATAGGCATCCGCCCAAAATGCCCCATATCGGCATAGAGTGCTTCGCCACCCGTCATGGTTAAAATCACCGCACCCATGGTGAGAAATGCAACAAAGGGTTGCTCTACTACAAAGTTAAACGCCCAGTGTGGACTGACCATAGCCAAAACAAACGGAGTTTGGATGATACTGAGCAGCCCTGCACCGCCAATGGCTAAAAACCACAGCAAAGTCAGTGGGCCAAAAAATTTGCCCATCGTACCTGTACCATGACGCTGCACAATGAACAGTCCTGCCAAAATACCAATTGAGAGCGGTACGAGCCATTGATTAAAAATAGGCGTGGCAATACTTAGCCCTTCGATAGCCGACAATACTGAAATAGCGGGGGTGATAATACCATCGCCAAAGAAAAGTGATGCGCCAATAAAGCCAAGTGCGATCAGAAAGATTTTTTTGTCTTCGGCAATGCGGGTGGTGCGCAGGTTCAATGCCAATAATGACATGATCCCGCCTTCGCCATTGTTATCGGCACGCATAATGATAGTGACGTATTTGAAGCTGATGGTGAGCATCATGCACCAGAAAATCAGGGATAAAATTCCCAATACACTGGCTTGAGTAATTGCAAGATGGGCCGTTAAAAAAGTTTGTCGGAAGGCGTACAGGGGGCTGGTTCCGATATCCCCAAATACGACGCCGAGCGCAGCCAAGGTAATGACGGGTAAGGCTGCTTTTTTTGCAGTACTTTGCATAGGTGTCTTCGATTTAGACGGTATTTTTGAGAATCATAGCACTACGCTGAAAGTTTTTCTCTAAATCAAATGTTTCAACTTGGCTTTGTACTATTTTTTGGTTATTATCCACCGCCTATGGTGAAGTGTCCGAGTGGCTGAAGGAGCACGCCTGGAAAGTGTGTATACGTTAATAGCGTATCGAGGGTTCGAATCCCTCTTTCACCGCCAAATTAGTTGTTTACGGTATTATCCCGTAGTTTTAAGGGCTTGAATCTAAAGGGTTTAGGCCTTTTTTATGTTTAATGCAATCCACTTTATCTATTGCAAGCTTGATCTAGTTGGGGTTATAACTAGGGGTATAATAAATTACCCCCAAAACTATACCCCCAATTCTGTGGAATCATTGCAATGCTTACAGATGCTCAAGTCAGAAAAATAAAACCATCGGAAAAGAAAGCCAAATAATTACCTATGATCGAAATCTAGCACATATCACGGCTGGCGGGCTTGGTTATCGTGAATTCTAAAAGTTGAACCCATATAGGGGGAAGCCCCCTACTCACTTAGGTATGATTTATTCAAATCACCATTCATCTATTACTATTAAAATATATTCGTCCTTCTATGTATTTCTTATTAGTGGCGGGTTTTCCCGCTGCGGACAACTTCACACTATTGGATTTATGGGTACAGATACAATCAAAGCCTAAGAATCTGAAAGAAGCATATCGCCTGCATTAGACTGATAGCTATTCAGCTCATGTTGATTTTTACCCATTTTATCGACATGACAACCTGAATATGTTTATGTCATCGACATGACAACTCTCTCATGTCGATTTTTGTCAGTTTTATCGACATGAAAGCCTGAATATGTTTATGCCATACAGCTAAAGGAATAAGACAATATTCCTTTTAGGTTTTAAGCACATCAACAACCTGAACGCTAAATGTTACATCCTAAAGCGAATTAGCTTTTTAAAAAGGTCATAATCAGCCAACCACCCACCCAATAAAAAAACCGCTGCTCAATCTTCCAGATCAACACAGCGGTTTTAAACTCATCTTTTACAGATCAGTCACATCTTACATTTTCTTTTCTTCAATATTTAAAGCATTGATTGCCAATACCGCCTGAGTACGATTTTGCACACCCAATTTACGGAAAATTGCGGTCACATGCGCTTTAATCGTCGCTTCAGAAACATCTAATTCATAGGCAATTTGCTTATTCAACAAACCTTCTGCCACCATCATCAATACACGGAATTGCTGTGGTGTTAAAGACTGAATACGTTCAGCCAAAGCTGTTTCATCTGCAGCGCGAGGGTCAAAGTTAACATTCGCAGCCAAGTTTGGCGGCAACCAAATCTCACCTTCTAAAACTTGACGAATTGCTTCACCAATATGGCTCGGATGTGCCGATTTTGGGATATAACCCATCGCCCCATGCGCAATTGAACGTTGAATAATCGATGCTTCTTCGTGAGCGGACACCACAATAATTGGGATAGATGGATATTGCGCACGCACATGCACCAATGCAGAAAAGCCCGATGCCCCTGGTAAATTCAAGTCCAATAAAACAAGATCAGGCTCAGGTCCATTTTCCAAACGTTCGTACAATTCATTAACTGCAGCAGTTTCATGAATTTGAGCTTGCGGTAAGCTATAACGAACCGCCTGAATTAAGGCATGGCGAAACAGCGGATGATCATCAACGATTAATATATTCATAACAGACGTGAGAGATCTTGGGCACAGTTGTTATATTCTAACCATACAAAGACATTAAGGATATGCAAGACATGACTTTTTTGCATTTATTGTGCAATTAATCACAGAAAAGCGTTTATTTTTTATGTTTTCAGCGCTCAGTCAAAAAGGTTGATCATTTTGTGGATTTTTTAATCAGTTTTATTTTACAACCAAAACGCTCAAAACAAGATGTAATATGAAATAGAAAATATCCCAAGATAAGGGTTTATATCCGTACCGATTCAGACAAACTCAGCAACAAAGCAGGACAAGCGTTTGATATTACCCCAGGCATGGTCGCAACAGTCGATATTAAAACGGGTGAAAAAACGGTGTTGGATTATCTGATCAAACCATTCAACAAAGCCAAAGAAGCCTTACGTGAGCGCTAAACAGAAATTCGCTTATACCTGAATTTAATGAATTATCTCATCTCTGATTCTTGCCTTCTCCCAAAACCCAACTGGGCTCAAGTGAAGGCGAGAATGAGGGCGATAATATCCTATGCCCTCTACAGTTTTATTTTTCACAGATTTTGCATTTCATCTTAATTGCCTAAACAATCTACAGCAACGCAGCAAATCCTCCTTTTCACCTCTTTCCAAGCCTGATGACACTGTGTATAACCATAAGTCACGCAATGAAAATGATAAGCATAGGCAAAACAGGTAAAAAACCGTTAGACTATGCATCTCTCTCATTCAATGTCGTTTCAGACAAATAAGAAGGTGAAGGTTGATGCCGCTCAATACTGTCGAAGAGCTTGTAGCAGATATCCGTGCAGGAAAAATGGTCATCCTCATGGATGATGAAGATCGTGAAAATGAAGGTGATTTAGTCATTGCCGCAACCCACGTTCGCCCTGAAGATATCAACTTCATGATCACACACGCGCGTGGTCTTGTTTGCTTAACCTTAAGTCGTGACCGTTGCCAGCAATTAAACCTACCGTTAATGGTTGATGCCAATGGTGCACAACACGGTACGAACTTTACTTTGTCGATTGAAGCTGCTGAAGGCATTACCACGGGTATTTCTGCCGCAGAACGTGCGCATACCATTCAAACCGCTGTCGCTGCACATGCCAAGCCTGCCGATATTGTTCAGCCTGGGCATATTTTCCCACTCATGGCACAGCCAGGTGGTGTATTGCACCGTGCAGGACATACCGAAGCAGGTTGTGATCTTGCCCGTTTGGCAGGTTTAGAGCCTGCATCGGTAATTTGTGAAATCATCAATGAAGACGGCACGATGGCGCGTCGTCCAGATTTAGAAATTTTTGCTGAAAAGCACGGGTTAAAAATTGGTACTATTGCCGATTTAATCCACTATCGCATGACCAATGAACAAACTGTAGAGCGTTTGGATCAGCAAAGCATCGACACCGAATATGGTACTTTTGACTTATATCGCTACCGTGAACTGGGGAACCCAGACATTCACTTGGCATTGGTCAAAGGCGAGCCGAAAGAAGGCGTTACCACAGTACGTGTGCATGGTTTTAATCCAACCCGTGATTTGCTGAAGCTGAAAAAAGCAGATGGTTCGGCAACTTGGAATTTAGACCGTGCTTTAAAAGAAATTGCCAACAGTGAACGTGGTGTTTTGGTCTGGATTGGTCAAGCTCAATTGCAAGACTTGGGCCCTGCCCTAGACAGCCTTAAATCCCCGAAACAAGGCAAAGCCAATGCTGCATTGTCACAGCAATACCAAACCATTGGCGTGGGTGCACAAATTTTACGTGATTTAGGCGTTGAAAAAATGAAGCTACTCAGCTCACCATTACGTTTCAATGCTTTATCAGGCTTTAACTTAGAAGTGGTGGAATATATCACCGCAGATCCAACATCAGAGAAATAATCGAGGTTGCTATGGCAATTCGCCGTATTGAAGGTTTATTACATCTCGCTAGCGAAGGCCGTTATGCGATTTTAGTCGGTCGTTTTAATAGTTTTGTGGTTGAGCATTTGCTTGATGGCGCAATTGACACATTGAAACGTCATGGCGTATCAGAGGATAATATCACCGTTGTTCATGCACCAGGCGCTTGGGAACTTCCTGTTGTGGCTAAAAAATTAGCTGCATCGAATGGTTATGATGCCATTATTGCACTCGGCGCAGTGATTCGCGGTAGCACTCCACACTTTGACTTTGTTGCAGGCGAATGTGCCAAAGGCTTAGGTGTGGTTGGTTTAGATACTGGCTTACCTGTGATTAACGGTGTATTGACTACGGATAGTATTGAACAAGCAATTGAACGCTCTGGAACAAAAGCAGGTAATAAAGGAAGTGAAGCTGCCTTAACTGCAATTGAAATGGTTAACTTGTTAAAGGCTATTTAACGCTATGTCGCAAACACTTCAAGCAACTTATGCAGCAAAACGTAAAGCACGTCGTTTTGCTGTGCAAGGTATTTATGAATGGCAGATGAGCCACAATCCAGTACATGAAATTGAAGCACGTACCCGTGTGGAAAATGCCATGCACAAAGTGGATCTCGGCTATTATCATGAATTGTTGACTCAAGTGGTTGCCAATCATGAAGCATTGGATGCATTACTGGTGCCTGTTCTTGATCGTGACATTCAAGCCCTCGATGGTGTTGAACTCGCCACCTTACGTTTAGGTGCTTATGAGTTAGAACAACATCTGGAAATTCCATACCGTGTGGTATTGGATGAAGCGATTGAATTGGCAAAACACTTTGGTGGTGCAGACAGCCACAAATACATCAATGGTGTATTAGACCGTCTTGCCAACAGCTTACGTGCAGCAGAAAAGCAACAAAGCAACTAATTCAAAGTATTGAGTCGATTGTTGTATGGCTGAGTTTTCCATTATTGAGACCTATTTCAACAGACCGCGTCCCGATGCAGTCGATTTAGGTGTCGGTGATGACTCAGCTCTGCTCACCCCTCCGCCGCAACAACAATTGGTCATTTGTGCCGACACTTTAGTCGCTGGACGACATTTCCCCCTCGATACCAACCCACATGCGATTGGTTGGAAATCGGTTGCGGTCAATTTATCTGACATTGCCGCCATGGGTGCCACCCCACACAGTATTTTACTGGCATTGAGCCTACCCCAAATTGATCATGACTGGCTCAAAGGTTTTAGTCAGGGTTTACATGATTGTTGCGATCAATTCGGGGTAAGTTTAATTGGTGGAGATACCACACAAAGCCCGCATCTCACCATTTCCGTTACCGCCTTAGGCTGGATTGAACAAGGACAAGCAATTCCACGTTCAGGCGCACAAGTCGGCGATTATATTTGTGTCAGCGGACAAGTCGGCGATGCCGCTTTTAGTTTAGATCATCTCGATCATCCCTTAAAACAGCGCCTAGACTATCCGACCCCTCGCTGCCAACTCGGGCAACAGCTCAAAGGTCTGGCTTCAAGCATGATTGATGTTTCAGATGGCTTGGCACAAGATTTAGGGCATATTCTCAAAGCCTCTCAGGTCGGTGCTTGTGTTGAACTCAGCCAACTGCCTATAGATACTGCATTAACCGAATTACCACAACAAAAGCAGTGGCAATATGCCTTGGCAGGTGGCGATGACTATGAGTTATGCTTTACAATAAGCCCACAAAATTATCAGCAGCTTTTGCAAAAACCGCTGAATACCCCTATTCATATTATTGGCAAAATTAACAATCAAAACCGCTTAAGCTTTGAACAGAATGGCGTAGATCGTTCACTTCATTTTCATGGATACCAACACTTTGCAAAAACCCGCGATTAATTTCAAAGCCATGTCTTGGACTGACCGACTGATTGTATGCTGTGGTGTTGGCTTCGGTTCAGGTCTACTACCCAAAGCTCCCGGTACCTTTGGTTCGGCCTTTGCCCTACTGTTCATTCCCATTTGGTTCGCGCTTGGTTTCATTCCAAGCCTTTTTGCCATTGCCATCATGTCCCTCGTTGGCATATATATCTGTGGACGTACTGCACAGGTTATGGGCGTACATGATGATGGTCGTATTGTTTGGGATGAATTTGCAGGACAATCGATTACCTTTTTACCCCTGATTTTTATCAATCAAATCAGCTGGGTCTGGGTAATTGTGGGTTTTGTCCTATTCCGACTGTTTGATGTATGGAAACCTTGGCCAATACGTGTGATTGACCGTCGGGTCGAAGGTGGTTTTGGCATCATGCTGGACGATATTATTGCGGGTCTTTGGGCCGCATTATGTATTTATATTTATTTATCTTTTACTTTGGTTTAGCCATCACTAGGATTCAACATGTCTACCACCGTGATTATTCTTGCAGCAGGTAAAGGCACGCGCATGCGTTCAAATTTACCAAAAGTATTACAACCTCTTGCAGGACGCCCACTCTTGGGTCACGTGATTGATACCGCAAAAAAATTACAAGCAGATCATATAATTACCATTTACGGTCATGGCGGTGCTTTGGTGCAAAATGCGTTTGCGCATGAACAGGTACAGTGGGTCGAACAAGCTGAACAGTTGGGCACAGGTCACGCAGTCAAAGTGACTTTGCCTGTTTTACCACGTGAAGGTGTATCACTGATTTTATCGGGAGATGTACCTTGTATTACAGAGCAAACTTTACAAAAGCTACTCGATGTTTCACGTGAAACCCAAATTGGCTTGGTGACACTTACCCTTGCTGATGCCACGGGTTATGGTCGTATTGTACGTGAAAACGGTAAAATTCAAGCGATTGTTGAACATAAAGATGCGTCTGAAGCCCAGCGTCAAATTCAGGAAATTAACACGGGTATTTACTGCGTCAGCAATGCCAAATTACATGAATGGCTGCCAAAACTGAGCAATAACAATGCGCAGGGTGAATATTACCTGACCGATATTGTGGCGATGGCAATTGCCGATGGTTTAGAAGTTGCATCGGTAGAACCTCAACTGGCTTTTGAAGTAGAAGGCGTGAATGACCGTGTGCAATTGGCTGCATTAGAACGCGAGTTCCAGAACTTCCAAGCCAAGCAACTCATGCAACAAGGTGTGCATTTAATTGACCCAACCCGTTTTGATTTACGTGGTAATCTCACTGCAGGTAAAGACGTTCGCATTGATATTAACGTAATTATTGAAGGCGATTGCGAACTGGGTGATGGCGTAGAAATTGGTGCAGGTTGTATCCTCAAAAACACCAAAATTGCTGCGGGCACTAAAGTTCAGCCGTATAGCGTATTTGACCAAGCGGTTGTAGGTGAAGCTGCGCAAATTGGTCCATTCTCACGTTTACGTCCGGGCGCGGTATTGGCCAATGAAGTGCATATTGGCAACTTTGTTGAAGTGAAAAACAGTCAAATTGGTTTAGGCTCCAAAGCCAACCACTTTACCTACTTAGGTGATGCCGAAGTGGGTGCAGGCAGCAATATTGGTGCAGGTACGATTACTTGCAATTATGATGGTGCCAATAAATTTAAAACCATTATTGGTGACCAAGTCTTTATTGGTTCAAATAGTTCATTGGTTGCACCTGTCACCATTGCCAATGGTGCAACGGTAGGCGCAGGCTCGACCATTACCCGTGATGTTGCAGAACAGTGTTTAGCTGTGGAACGTTCTAAACAGTTCACTAAAGAAAATTATCAACGTCCACAGAAATTGAAAAAATAAGAGGAAGTTCCTATGTGCGGTATTGTCGGTGGCGTTGCAGAACGTAGTATTACCAATATCCTCATTGAAGGTTTAAAGCGTTTAGAATATCGCGGTTATGATTCCGCAGGTTTGGCATTGATTAGTCAAGGTCAGGTCTTGCGTGAGCGTCGTGTCGGTAAAGTAGCAAATCTTGAGCAAGCAGTACTAGATTCTCAAGTCACAGGTTCACTCGGTATTGCCCATACACGTTGGGCAACACATGGCAAACCGACAGAAAACAATGCACATCCGCATATTTCTGGCAATGTTGCTGTCGTACACAACGGTATTATCGAAAATTATCAAGAACTGAAAGATGAGCTAGAAGCTTTAGGCTATATGTTCAGCTCTCAAACGGATACTGAAGTGGTTGCGCACTTGGTCAACCATGCTCTTAAAACTGCACCGAATTTATTGGTTGCGGTACAGCAAGTCGTGCCTCAACTGAAAGGTGCTTATGCTCTGGGAATTATCCATACCGATTATCCAGATGAATTGATCACGGTACGTGAAGGTTCTCCTTTGGTGATTGGGGTCGGTATTGGCGAAAACTTTATCAGTTCAGACCAATTGGCGTTATTGCCGATCACCAACCGTTTTATGTATTTGGAAGAAGGTGATATCGCCCGCTTAACCCGCGACAGCATTGAAGTTTTTGTAAACGGTCAAACGGTTGAACGCCCTGTAAAAGAGTTGGATGCAACTGTAAGCAATGCATCGAAAGGTGAATATAAACACTACATGCTCAAAGAAATTTATGAGCAGCCTGAAGCAATTCAACAAACCATTTCACAAGCATTAAATGGCAACGCTTTACGTGAAGATTTCCTGAAAGATGCTGAACTTGATTTTGCCAACATCCAACAGGTACAGATTATTGCCTGCGGTACCAGCTACCATGCAGGGATGATTGCAAAATATTGGTTTGAACAGCTGATTAACTTGCCATGTCATGTGGAAATTGCCAGCGAATACCGTTATCGTACCCCAGTCATTGTGAATAACACGTTGTATGTGTGCATTTCACAATCTGGCGAAACTGCAGATACTTTAGCTGCGTTACGTGATACACAAAAACGTGCTGCTGCAAAAGGTTTAGATATCACAACCATGACCATTTGTAACGTGGCAACGTCGTCAATGGTACGTGAAACCAACCATAGTTTGTTAACGCTTGCGGGTCCTGAAATTGGTGTGGCATCGACCAAAGCCTTTACGACACAGTTGGCAGCATTAATGCTGTTGGTGCTCAAAATTGGTCAGGTGAAAAATGCAATTGCAGCGACAGAAACAGCGGAAATTATTGCAGACTTGTGGCACACACCAAAAGTAATTTTAGATACTTTGCAAAATGATACGGCAATTTTACGTTTGTCTGAATTGTTTGTAGAGAAAAATCACTGCTTGTTCTTGGGTCGTGGCACACAATTCCCAATTGCCTTGGAAGGTGCTTTGAAACTGAAAGAAATTTCATATATTCACGCAGAAGGTTATGCTGCGGGTGAATTAAAGCACGGCCCATTGGCATTGGTAGACAATGACATGCCTGTGGTGATTTTAGCACCGCAAGATGACATGCTGGATAAACTGAAATCCAATATGGAAGAAGTACAGGCACGTGGTGGTGAGCTGTTTGTATTTGCAGATGAACACAGCGGCATTCCTGCAGATAAAGAGCGTCAGCATGTGGTTTATGTACCGCAAGTCAGCGCGTTGCTTGCGCCAATTGTGTATAGCATTCCTGTGCAGTTGTTGTCTTATCATGTGGCAGTTTTGCGCGGTACTGATGTCGATCAACCTAGAAACTTGGCAAAAAGCGTAACAGTGGAATAATGTTGATTAAATTCAATTATTTAAATTTAATAAAATTATTTTGAATCACCTAAAAAATCCGCAGTCGGCTTCATTTTTAGAAATTTAGTACTGCGGATTTTTTATGTCTGATGCTTTTATTTTTCGCATAGCTGCAGCGCATTGTAAGTGATATTAATATTTTTGCAGACAATGAAAACTTTTATAAAACAAACAACCTAAGTCATTTAACCGCACTATTTTTCAAAAATGTTGTTTATTTATTCAGTCAGTACAATGACATGCAAAAAATGATTGACCCTATTTTTGCATCATGTATTATACACCGCATGCGGGAATAGCTCAGTTGGTAGAGCACAACCTTGCCAAGGTTGGGGTCGCGAGTTCGAGTCTCGTTTCCCGCTCCAAATTCAAAAAAACCCTCATCGAAAGATGGGGGCTTTTTTATTGATTTTATATTATGTTATCCCCAATCATACTTTCTTTATTATCTTTTATTTCACAGTTTCGGGCCCCAAATACGACATATTCGTAGGTAGTTGCAAAAAATAAATGCATTAAAATCATTAGATTTCTTTAATCCAATAGAATCTCATCAGCCAATCAAGCATCTCATTATCGACCAACTGGCATAATTTCATAAATCCATTTTTTTGTGTTTTAATGGTGATATCACAATGTAAAACACAATATTATGGATTTAATATTCAAAAAACCTGAAGAAGTTGTTGCTTTATTATGTGAGAGGCTTCGTAAAGAACGTCTTTATCTGGAAATGACTCAAGCAGATGTTGCTGCGCGTGCGGGTATTGGTGTGAATACTGTATCTAATCTAGAAGCTGGTCGAAATGTTTCATTTGAAAATTTAGTACGTGTTGCCATGGTGCTCGGCCGATTAAAAGAATTAGAGGAACTTTTCAAACCACATTTAAATAGTGTAGATGACATGCTCCGCTATGAGAGTAATACGGCTCGCCAACGTATCAAAAGGAAATGAATCCATGCTCAAAAAACTTGATGTTTACTACAATGGATGGGGCGAATATTGGCTTTGGGGCACACTAGTTTCCTCAACTGCAATCACAGGTCGACCATTGATTGCTTTTGAATACAGCGCAGAAGCAATTAGTAAAGGTTTAGAGCTTTCATCTTACCTACTTCCGCTAAAAGGTGACCCATTAAGAAAGAACTTTCCTGCACATCAAATGGGATTACCAGGCCCTATATACGATGCCTTACCCGATGGCTGGGGCATGCTCCTGATGGATCGCTTATTTAAAAAAAATGGACTTAATCCAGCACGAGTTGGGCCTTTAGAACGCCTCACGTATATTAGTACACATGCAATGGGGGCATTATCCTTTGAACCTTCAGCATCCGAGTTAACATTAGCTGAAAATATTCCATTGCTAAGACTCGCTCAAGAAGTTCAGGAAGTTCTCAAAGGAGAAGGTGCCGAATTTTTACAGCATTTATTAATTATGGGCGGGTCTCCACAAGGTGCAAGGCCAAAAGCACTTGTTTATCGTGATCCTGTCACTAATGAATTCTCAACAGTTCACTCACATCAACATGAAGCTTGGCTGATCAAATTTCCCGCTCAGCAAGAGCATCCTGAAGTTTGTGCAATTGAAACTGTTTATGCAGAATGTTTGCGTCATTGTCATATTGACACCCCAGACACCCAATACTTCACTCTTCCGAATGGCCTAACTGCATTTGCCTCAAAAAGATTTGACCGCTGCGATGGCATGCGCATCCCTATGCAAAGTTTAGCTGCCTTTACAGGGGCTGATTTTAAATCACCTGGGAGTTTAGACTACAGCAACTTTCTTCGTGCTACACACTTTTGTACCAATGATATTCGCGAAAAAGCGATTGCATTCAAGCGCGCTGTTTTCAATGTGGTGTTCAATAATCGAGATGATCATTGCAAAAACTTTTCGTTTTTAATGTCTCAAAATGGACAATGGAAACTCGCCCCAGCCTACGACGTTACTTTCTGTGAAGGCCCAGGTGGATATCATCAAATGGATATTATGGGTGAAGCACTGGATATTACTCGGTCTGCCATTGTCAAACTGGGCATTCAGGAAGCAGAGCTTTCTATTCAAGAGGTTGATGAAATAATTAACTCAATTTGCGAAGTTGCCAGCCGATTTACGAAGATTGCTCATGATCTATTACCTGAACAAATTAGATCTGAAACTCTCCAAATGATCCAAAATAGGATTGAGCATAATATTCATTTATTGAATTGAATATAAACCATCCGATTTAATCAAAAGCAATCTGGAAATACATATAAAATTTAATCAATAACAAATCAGTGATAAACCCCGAACCCAAGATGGTATATCCACTGCGGGCTTTGGTCATTATAAACAGACAAAGACAACTTACATCCCTCTTGCACTGCAAGCCCATACTCTAATGTTAGCTCCTTGAGTTGCGCAGGTGATAAACTCAACCAAGCATTATCAGGAGCTGGTTCAATATTAAAAGTGACACTTTTAACAGCTTGCTCATATTTTCCAGTCTGAATATTCAGTTCTACGGAATCTGGAAAATGCTGATAAATAGATAATTCATCATCCTCAACATCAAAGCTATATACTTCCTGATTTTGCATATCTCTTAGACATGTATCTTTATATAACTGTTCCGTTAGCAAAGCTGCATTCACCTGAATATTAGAAAAGAGTTGTTCACCTTCTGAAGCAAAAAAGTTCTGATTAAACTTTTGAATTTGTTCATCATCATATTTTGTAAAGTCGCAGGTATTGGCATTGAATCTAAGTCTGGCATCAACCACCAGCTCATTATTAGACCAAGGCAAAAGTTGCGATAAATCTTGCGATTTATATTGTTTTTTGGTGTCCACATAACCTTCATAACCAGGCCGATTAAATACCGCCTGCTTTTTTGGCTGAGTTCTATCTTTATTTGCACAGTATTTATAGTTAAATTGTGGAATTACAATGTTGGGATGTTGCACAATATTTAAGCGATGTCGATTAACACGCCCTGCTGTCTGAACTATCGACTGCACACTTGAAGCATCAATAATCGCCCAGTCAAAATCATGATCGCGCCCAACTTCTTCTACAGGCGTCGCAATCACAATCAATGGAATATCTATAGCGTTAGAGGTCTGAACGATATTTAATATCTCTTCATCCGTATAAATATGTTCATTTCCCGTTGGGCGTTTTGTGCCATTTTTATGCCGCGTGAGCAAAAAGTCGAGTCGTTTTTCTTTGTGGAATCGTGAAATTAGCCAATCATGAGCATGGTAACAAGCAATCTGTGCATGTGGAAGTCGGCCTGATAAATGCTTTGCTAAATCAATAGCATGTTTGATATTTGCCACACGGATTAAACCAAATGAAAGTTTTTTGTCCTGTTTTTTAAGTGACCATCGATGTTGTTGATGTAGAGCTTCTGTCTGCTCCAAAATCGTCCTTTTCCATTGATCAACAGAAGGATTTTCAATACTGGCTAAACGTGCCAAACGATATGGCTGTTCTGCTTTAACCGTAAGAACGTGCTGCAACTCATCTAAATGCTGTTGATAAACCTGATTAAATACTGATGGTTCATGGCTTTTTTGTACCAGTATCTTGGGCTTCAATTCATTGTCTGCAATCGCTGCAATAAATTTTTGTGGTTCCTTATATAAGGCTGCACGAAGCTCGACTCCTGATTCAAAAGCGCGGTAAATGCTATCTGCGACTGTTGCTGAAAGCGTTGCAGATGAACAAATGACATGACGACCATACATTGCAGCCAATTGGACTAAACGCAATACAGCGATTAATGATTTAGGTTCATAACCATCAATTTCATCTAAAATCAGGTCACTGCTCATAATTCTGAGCAATGCTTTAACATGATGCCCTTGTCGGTGTGGTTCGCCTGCCGCGATTAAATAATCAATCGTGGATACCAATAAAGGCGAGGCTAAAACATTTTGAGCAACTTTATCTACTCCCCTTTTTCCTTTGACTATTTTAGTAAATAGAGGATGCAACCACTGTGGTAAGTCTTGATCCTGTGCATAAGCATCAAATACAGGTTCTGGTAAATTTTCATCTTCATCAGCCACAGACGCATTTGCACGACTTTCATTAAATAACTTTTGGCTGACATGATCACCAATAATCACGGCAATTTCATCATCCGACAGATTCATGGAGCTTTTAAGTGCATCACCAGTCTGTAACGTTAATGAGCGAAGATTCAGTGCAATGGCAAGGCGTGGATCATTCGGTCTTAATATACATGCTGCACGCAGGTTCATTCTGGTTTTACCACTCCCCGTTCCTGCAATATTCAGCAATAAGCAAGGGGTATCTGGCATTTTATTGATTTGCTTTTGTAAGGCATGAGCAACCAAATTTTGCCACTGAAATCTGGGTAAAGTAGAAGGCTGACAGATAAACTCAACCGTTTGTTCACTTAAACCAGCAAGATTCAAATCTGTCATCATTTTTGTGGCGATATACGCAGCACGATCTCCAACCTGCTGCAAATGCCAATCCAGAGGTTGATCTTGCATTCGCTCCTTTTTGCCTTGTGGACTATTTTTTATCTTTGTATTGGCAAATAGGCTGACATTTTCAGGTTTTGTTTCAGAAAACTGTTCCGCAGAAACGGTATGGTCTGCATGAATGAGTGCTGCGCGGCTATGTAGTGCTAAAGCTTTCCAATATAACTGTTGATCTTCCGTTGCTTGGGTCATTTTCGCTAAGCGGGCCATACGGTTTTGGTGACTTTTAAATATGCTGTCATTTAAATCACCCGCACAGGTGAATTGTTCTACACGAGGATGTTTTTCCCTGACATGCAAATCCGCATTTGGATACCAGTTGTTATCTCCCAATAAGCCATGATGCGTCACCACCAAATAATCCACGGCTTCTAATTCATTCAGCAAAAATTGTTTTCTTATCTTAGTACGTTCGCCCAGGGTTAAATCTGTTAAGTTACGATCAATATTTTTCCATGCTTCTGGCCAATTCCAGTTATTTTTACGCATTTGCTGCAATAGTTTCATCGACAACCATTCATGTCGTACATCATCTTTGAGCATCTGCCCTGCCATCGCAGGACTTAATTTGCTTTGAAAGTGCTGAGAAGCCTTACCAATGTCATGTACATCACCTGCAGCACCTGCAAGTAAACTTGCTGCTCGAACCCATTCAGGCACTTGTAGCTGCTTTTGTTGTTTAGATGTCGAGGCAACTGGATAAGCGCCCTCTAGATTAAAACGATGCTTAGAACCTACGACCCAAACCAATTTCATTCTGCGCATACCATAATTCACATAAGCTGCTACAGCAGTTTGACGTGTTGCTGTTTTTATCAGTGCGCTACGAATTTCTTTAAGACCTTCCATGGTCATAGGTGCCTGCCATGAACTTTGCCCAGTGCGAATTGCATAGCTATCTAAAACAGCTCTGGTCTTTTTTAAAGCGCGTTTTTCACAAGCGGATATAAAAATTGTATGCATATTGGATGGATATAATTATTCATTGGATTTAATCGCATCTCTGCGACACATCATGTCGTTTAACTAAAAATAGCATTTGATAATAAATATTTCATCCGCTATTAATACTCTAAACAAATATATTTTAATAACTTAGGATGCATTATGACAAAAGATACAGAGGAAAATCCTTATCAGCAAGCCTTGGCTGAATCTGTTCATTACAGCCTAAAAACCGTTAACTCAAATATTGAAAAAGGCGGTATCCGCCTTGCGCAAAGCCATGCATTAAACTTACCTTATATTTCAGCACGAACATTACTTGCTGATGATTTTCTTGTTCCAACCGACTACCAAGCAAATGCAGGTAAAACTGCAACTTTATTTAAAGTCGTCAAAGCAGCTCAATTAGATGAAGAGCTGTCCGAAGCAGATGAAGAATTTAAGCAAAACGTGGCCTTGCTTAAACCACATTTAAACAAGATATTTGAACAACCATTTACTGCAGGGTTGGATATTATTGATATTCGCATGCGTCAATTACTCATTCCTAAAAATAATGAGTATCTATCCATCAGCCCACTTTCAGCAGCAGGTCTGAATTTACTGATTAATACTGAAGTTGATGCACTTAAAGAACAACGTAAAGCAGAAGGTAAAAATACAAAACTGAAGAATATTAAGACAGCTGTATTTGGTATTGGCGGATCAAATCCGCAAAACGTCGGAAGTCTAGTCCGATCCATGCAACGTCCTCTTGTTCTTGACTCACCTACTCAAGATCCTGAAACACGCCTTGCTTTTCAGTATTTTTATAAAGGCTTTGATTACCAAATTTCAAATGCCTATATCAATCGAGCGATGTATCAGGAATTGACTGAATATGCAAAATCCTTGATTGAACAACAAAAACTAAGTTTAAAGGTGGGCTTCCATGAACATGGCATACACGCCCCTTTTTCAAATATGCAAACACGTGCAGCAGAATTAACCACTATTCAGAAAGTTGTCGATGATGTTCTGCAACAAGGGCAAGACATCCTCCAAATTTTAAAGTCTGTTGCAAATGATTTGCCTAGTTTAAAAGTGTTGGAGAGAAAATCGAGGTGGAGCCATCCGCGTGTATCTCTGATCGCTCAAGGCTTAATTAATCCTGAACTGCAACAATTTGAAGATTGGCAACAGTTTTTTGCAGATGATTTAGCAAGACGAATCACGAAACACAGTTACTGGAAAAAAGAGATTAAAAATACGGTTGATATTAGCCTATCGGAAGCTGATGCCAAAAGCTTCCTCTCACGTCGTATTCAGGAGCTTTTAAAATGAGTTGCTTCGTCGTTATTCCATACATTAAAGTGCAAGCAGCAAATTTTCAGAGCAATGGCTTAATTATGGGTGGTGCTCCACTGATGGCTGCTGCCATGTTTAGCCATCACCTTGCGCGTCAAATTGATGAAGAAGATCTCGGCTTTTATTATGTGCACCATGATATACAACCACTTGGTGGAGAAGCTTATGGTCGCTTCACTCCAGCACAACGACGCGGCGCGACATTCATTGGTAAAACAGATTACTCATCAAAAAATAAATATGCGCTTTCACTACAGCCTACTGCAAGCTGTCATTTGCTGTTCAGTTTAGTAATTGAATTTGACGCTAGACGTCCAGATCTAGACACATTAGTTCAAACTATCAAAAGAAGTAAATTTGCAGGCGGTCATATTCTCGAGTTTGGGAAAATTCAAGATTTTAATGATGCTGAAGATGCCTTGGCTCAGATCAGCTCTGGCTTTTTAATTCATGATAGGAATGATTTATTAACCGCCTATCAAAAAGCATATCAAGTAAATCGTTTGCAAGCCTTTAGCCAACTTTTAGCGCATCGTCCGCAAGCTAAAAATAGTGATACACCTATTTTAGAACATTTACCGAATGAAAACTTAGCATGGCTTTCTGCAACAACTTTAGGTTATGCCTTACTTGAACAACCAACTGCTGATCGTGCTGGAATTCGCCATGCCGATGATCAGGATGAAACACAGCATGCCTATGCAGAACCTTTAACAGGCTTGATTCAGTATCACTCACTTAATTCAATTTTGAATGAAATCCGCCTCGAAACATCAATTTATCCCGATGGCTATTTAGAACAAATCCAATGGTCGTATCACTGGATTCAAGACAACGTTTTTTTATTGCAACAAAATCAGCAGATCAACAACTAATTGACATTTATAAGGAATAAACATCATGTCTACATCTGAAAATTTCAAAAAATTACCAGGCAGCCTTTCTTTACAACGCGGAACATTAATCAGTGATGCTGCTTTCTACCATTTGCATGCTGATGGCAAAGAAGAGGCACTACATGTGATGTATCATGGTATTCGTGGTACTCAAAACGTGGCAGGCAATAAAGATAAAGGTGCTGCTTCGGGTAACACTGTCGCTCGTGAAGTTTCCAATATTCAAATGACAGAATCGGCTAAACTTTTGCCTGATGCTAAGCTTCTAGTCAAATGGAGTTTACGTTTCATCGACTTAGATCATATTTTATTTGCTTCAGCATCCAAAGCAGGTACAGACAAACAAGAGGAAAAAGACTTTCGCGCAAGTTTCAAGGATTTTATTGAAAAGGCGAAAAATAGCGAAGGGATTGAAGAAGTTGCTCGTCGTTATGTACGCAACATTGTGAATGGGCGTTGGTTATGGCGTAATCGCAGCGTTGCAGAACATATTTTGATTAAAGTCAGCGAAATCATTGAACATGATCAAAATCAGACAACTAAAAGCTATAAATTAATTGCTGAATTTAATGCTTTGGATTACAGCCTAAAATCATTTGATGATGTTTCTGAAAGTGAAAATAAAATTGCCAATATCTTAGTCAAAGGCATGCAAGGTGATGTCAATTCAGGATTACATATTGAAGCGATTGTAGATTTTGGCATGGGCGGTGTTGAAGTCTTTCCATCACAAAACTATCTTGAAGAAAAACCAAAAGGTTTTTCGCGCTCACTGTATCAACTCAATCCTATCCGCCCTGAACGTCAGGCCAAAGACAATCAGTTTTTAGGACAAGCAGCGATTCGTGACCAAAAAATTGGCAATGCCTTACGCACCATTGATACTTGGTATGACAAGTTTTTAGAGAATGATAGTAAACCAATTCCTGTAGAGCCAAATGGCGCAAGCCTAGACGCACAGGACTTTTTCCGTGTAGACAAAAAGAAAAAAGATTCTGCTTTTGATATTTTAAAAGAAATTCGCAGTTTAGACCCAAATAGCGATAAAGGTATGTTCTTAATAGCCTGCTTAGTTCGTGGCGGCGTTTACTCTGAGGGAGAGTAATATGCAACCCAACTATTATCTTGATATTCGGATTTTGGACAGTGCGGATGATGGCGAGCTTACCCTCGCCCATCTGCGCAATCAAATTTACAGTATTGTGCATGGCGCTTTTCGAAAAATGCCAGAAAAATTCGCCTTGGCTTTAGAAATTTCACCACGCCAGCAACGAAAAATGCTGGCCAAAGAAGCGAAATACAATCACCCCATAACACCAAATTATGATGTTTTACGTATTTTTGCATCGGAACAAGATGATTTAGATCAATTGGTTGAGAGCATTAAAGGTCATTGGAAAATTAGAGACTATGCTGTACTCAATCATCCTGTTGCTGTGCCTATAGCAAAGGTGACGGGTTGGCGCTGTTATTTTCGTTTTCGATTACCGACCTTAAAAGCTGAACCCAATTTTTTAAAAGATTATCCTGAACGAGAAAGTTTACATACCAAACGTCTTAATAAAGCCAAGAAACTTCCTTACTTTAAGGTCATTAGTCAAAGTACTGGACAAAGTTTTACGGTTCCTATTGAGATTTTTGATATTAATTTTGAGGAAGAAAATTTTGGACTTCCTGAAACTTACAAGGATGTTAACGTGTTAAAAAGTGGTTTACCTGATGGGTATGGCCTAGCACGAAAACAACACGCTTTCGCATTACCTGTGTTTGAGGTATAAAAATGAGTGATTTCCGTCAGCAACGCAGTCGTGCCCTGATGTTATCTAAACGAGCCTGTGTATTCTACCTTGAACGAGTACGGGTCATGCTCAAAGATGATCGGATTGTGTATCTGACGGATAACCTTCAACCGATGGAACATTTTTATAATATTCCTGAAAAAAATACGGCGTTCTTATTACTCGGTAAAGGCAGCTCCTTAACCGATGCTGCCGCCCGTCGTTTGGCAGAATCTAATGTCATGGTTGGATTTTGTGGTTCAGGTGGTTCTCCTCTCTTTTCATCACTTGATCTCACTTTCCTCGCACCACAAAGTGAATATCGCCCAACCGAATATATGCAAACTTGGATGAGAGCTTGGCTTGAAGATGATGCTCGCTTACTGATGGCTAAAGTTTTACTAAGCGAACGTGTGTCTATTACTGAAAAAGCATGGAAAAAGAATATCAACTTAATACAACACGGTATATCGCTTGACCCCATTGCTATGACACGTTTTCTACAAGATATTGATTTGGCAAATAATCAAACAGAATTATTAGCAGCCGAAGGCCGTTGGGCAAAAAGTCTCTATAAACAACTTGCATCGGGTTTAAATTTTGAATTTAGCCGTGAGGAAGGAAAAGGGTCGCATGAGTCCTTACGTGATATTGCCAATAGTTATCTAGATCATGGTAATTACATTGCTTATGGTTATGCTTCTGTCACACTAAATGGTATGGGAATAAGTTTTGCCTTACCTATTTTGCACGGTAAGACACGTCGTGGTGGTTTAGTTTTCGATATTGCAGATTTAGTAAAAGATGCTTTTGTTATGCCACAAGCGTTTATTTCTGCCAAAAATGGACATAATCAAAAAGAGTTTAGAATGCAACTGATTGAATCCTGCCAAGATCAGGATGTCTTAGACTATATGTTTAACTTCATTTCTGAGCTATGCAATAAAATCAAATGATTTCAAAAGTTTATTGATTTTTGTTTTTTTGATCTATTTTCACTCTTTAAAAACCTATATCATTATTATCTAGAGCTTTTTATGATAAAAGTTCTAGTTTGCCATCGCCCAGATGGTTTAGAAGTGACTGCGTATCAAAGTTTTGGAAAAACTATGGTTTGCCATCGCCCAGATGGTTTAGAAGAACATCAAGTCCGACCACTCGGCTGACTGTACGTTTGCCATCGCCCAGATGGTTTAGAAGTAAGAGCACTCAGGAGCAAGAGCAGGAGGATTGTTTGCCATCGCCCAGATGGTTTAGAAGCAAAGTAGTTATTTGAGTTTTGTAAGATTGGCGTTTGCCATCGCCCAGATGGTTTAGAAGTTGTGCCGTAGCTTGTGCTGAAAACTTTCCATGTTTGCCATCGCCCAGATGGTTTAGAAGTTGTGGCGGGTGTGATGGACAAGGTAAGGTTCGTTTGCCATCGCCCAGATGGTTTAGAAGATTCATTGAGCCAAATAAAGTGATTATTTGGCGTTTGCCATCGCCCAGATGGTTTAGAAGACTACCACTTTGCCATCAACCACTTTTGTGAAGTTTGCCATCGCCCAGATGGTTTAGAAGTTTTGCTAACTACGATGATGAAGGTGGTGCGCGTTTGCCATCGCCCAGATGGTTTAGAAGCAAACAATAAGTTTACAATTGACGCATTTACCGTTTGCCATCGCCCAGATGGTTTAGAAGTCACCTTCCATATTCATCATAATCATGGATGAGTTTGCCATCGCCCAGATGGTTTAGAAGTGCTTGCCACTCTGTGCGCTCGAAACTCTGTAGTTTGCCATCGCCCAGATGGTTTAGAAGATGATCTGCTGTCACAATAATATTAGAAAATAGTTTGCCATCGCCCAGATGGTTTAGAAGTTCCGGCAGACACATTCAAGCTGCTGCCTTTTGTTTGCCATCGCCCAGATGGTTTAGAAGTGAGAAATACTCAACCTTTTTCACATCACTTAGTTTGCCATCGCCCAGATGGTTTAGAAGCCCCTGGTCGTACTCAACAAAGCGTTTAAAAAGTTTGCCATCGCCCAGATGGTTTAGAAGGGCATTGTGTGAGCTTGCATCATCAAAACGGCGTTTGCCATCGCCCAGATGGTTTAGAAGTTTAACAGGACGACGAGGTTTCGGCTCAGCTTGTTTGCCATCGCCCAGATGGTTTAGAAGTACTGGTAACAAAATTGAGAAAAACCGTCCTGGTTTGCCATCGCCCAGATGGTTTAGAAGGTCGAAGCAATTCATACATCCATGAGTTACTAGTTTGCCATCGCCCAGATGGTTTAGAAGTGATGGTTGCGATGCCTATGAGACGGATACACGTTTGCCATCGCCCAGATGGTTTAGAAGTGGCGCTAAGGTGCGATATTACGATGCAATGCGTTTGCCATCGCCCAGATGGTTTAGAAGAAACCGCATCGAATGAAGAATCGGAAAAAGAAGTTTGCCATCGCCCAGATGGTTTAGAAGTTTGCTGCAGCCAAACTGGACTCTCAGATGAAGTTTGCCATCGCCCAGATGGTTTAGAAGTGCAGACAACCGTACTCAAACTTTAGCGGTTAGTTTGCCATCGCCCAGATGGTTTAGAAGTGCAATCATCATGAGCTGATTCGTTCTTTGTGGTTTGCCATCGCCCAGATGGTTTAGAAGTGTAAGCGATATTTCCTGCGCATCCCGCGATTGTTTGCCATCGCCCAGATGGTTTAGAAGAATCCCAACCGTTAATCGTTGGTAATCAAATGGTTTGCCATCGCCCAGATGGTTTAGAAGATTGTTTGCTCACGACTCACACCACTTGATAAGTTTGCCATCGCCCAGATGGTTTAGAAGAAATATGTTCGTATTGATCGTAGTCATCGGCTGTTTGCCATCGCCCAGATGGTTTAGAAGTTATTCATTCGATAGCCAAGATTAGCCATTGTGTTTGCCATCGCCCAGATGGTTTAGAAGTTAACAATCTGGTTAGTGCTTGCCATAGTGTTGTTTGCCATCGCCCAGATGGTTTAGAAGACGTTGTTCACATTGCTGATATTGATAATGTGGTTTGCCATCGCCCAGATGGTTTAGAAGGATACCTTCTTTAAAATATTTAAGTTTTCAAGGGTTTGCCATCGCCCAGATGGTTTAGAAGTATGAGTCGAGGGGGTGAACATAGCTTGTTTTGTTTGCCATCGCCCAGATGGTTTAGAAGATAACGTGTAGAATTGGGTTCATGTATAAATGGTTTGCCATCGCCCAGATGGTTTAGAAGAATGATGACTGAAATCGTGGATGGTCGCGACAGTTTGCCATCGCCCAGATGGTTTAGAAGAGATCTAAAACAGGCTTGAGTCTTAAAAATTTGTTTGCCATCGCCCAGATGGTTTAGAAGAATGACGCAGGAAGAAATGAGCCGCTTTCATTCGTTTGCCATCGCCCAGATGGTTTAGAAGTCAAACACTGTTTCACTAAGCTCCCCGCCACAGTTTGCCATCGCCCAGATGGTTTAGAAGATGATGCTGACTCTAAAGCAGACTCGCGGTGAGTTTGCCATCGCCCAGATGGTTTAGAAGCTTCCGCAATTCGATAATCGAGTGTTCTTTCACGTTTGCCATCGCCCAGATGGTTTAGAAGTGCTTATGCTAGAAATTCTTATGATGTGAAGCGTTTGCCATCGCCCAGATGGTTTAGAAGGAAATACATGGCGCTCAAATAGAATCACTGGTGTTTGCCATCGCCCAGATGGTTTAGAAGAATAGAAGAGTTTTTTGACGGAATAACAAAGGGTTTGCCATCGCCCAGATGGTTTAGAAGAATTATTTTCTGCTCGGATACCATCTAAGAAAGTTTGCCATCGCCCAGATGGTTTAGAAGATATTAATTAACCCATACATATCAATAAGAGCGTTTGCCATCGCCCAGATGGTTTAGAAGATAACTCGTCTTGATGATAGATGGTATGCGTTGTTTGCCATCGCCCAGATGGTTTAGAAGACGACCTACAGACTGCAAATAGCGTGATAGCGGTTTGCCATCGCCCAGATGGTTTAGAAGAAGCACTGTTGCGTTGGGGAACGCGCGTATGAGTTTGC
This sequence comes from Acinetobacter sp. YH12252, assembly GCF_013417365.1. Classification (NCBI taxonomy): domain Bacteria; kingdom Pseudomonadati; phylum Pseudomonadota; class Gammaproteobacteria; order Moraxellales; family Moraxellaceae; genus Acinetobacter; species Acinetobacter sp. YH12252. The sequence goes on along the minus strand of NZ_VPEA01000008.1, from coordinate 125,224 downwards.
CATCGCCCAGATGGTTTAGAAGCAAAGCCGCCAACGCCGCGATCCGTTGTAGACGTTTGCCATCGCCCAGATGGTTTAGAAGTCTGCCTGCACTGTGTCCATAAACTTTGTAACGTTTGCCATCGCCCAGATGGTTTAGAAGACTAATAAGGCAAGCTGTAAACTATTGTGCGTGTTTGCCATCGCCCAGATGGTTTAGAAGTATAGCTATTAAGCTCAACAAAGGTACAGCATGTTTGCCATCGCCCAGATGGTTTAGAAGATGTTTAAACTTGGTCTTACTTTGGACCAAACGTTTGCCATCGCCCAGATGGTTTAGAAGACGACTTACCACCACCACGACCACCGTGATAAGTTTGCCATCGCCCAGATGGTTTAGAAGTGCCGAAACTTGGCAGAAAAAATCCGTTGTACGTTTGCCATCGCCCAGATGGTTTAGAAGAATCGTGCCTGTATATGGCAAGCGTTGGTATAGTTTGCCATCGCCCAGATGGTTTAGAAGTCACCGAATGCATCTGAGCTATGCGAAGCCCAGTTTGCCATCGCCCAGATGGTTTAGAAGCCTCGTAGTCTTGATCGCTTCAAGTGAGATGGGTTTGCCATCGCCCAGATGGTTTAGAAGCTTATCTATAGATCGCTTATCCGCTCTTTTGCGTTTGCCATCGCCCAGATGGTTTAGAAGTGATCTAATTAAAGATCAGGGTGCGTGGTGGTGTTTGCCATCGCCCAGATGGTTTAGAAGTGCTTAGATAAAAGCAGCTTTAAGACTGTTTTGTTTGCCATCGCCCAGATGGTTTAGAAGACAGCAGTTCAAAAGCCGCATACATCAAGACGGTTTGCCATCGCCCAGATGGTTTAGAAGTTTTAGCTCATCCGCTTAAAGATGCAATGGGTGTTTGCCATCGCCCAGATGGTTTAGAAGATTGAGTTCGAGTGGTAAAAGTGGCGATCTGGGTTTGCCATCGCCCAGATGGTTTAGAAGTCGTAAAATCGGCTTTCGCCGTGTTGTCTTGAGTTTGCCATCGCCCAGATGGTTTAGAAGTTTGGCTTGAGAATACCGTCCAATGTTTTTTGGTTTGCCATCGCCCAGATGGTTTAGAAGACTTTTGTGAATTTGGTTTTGCTGTTTTGATCGTTTGCCATCGCCCAGATGGTTTAGAAGAAACAGCACATCAGAATACATCTCAGACAAAAGTTTGCCATCGCCCAGATGGTTTAGAAGTTCATGTGATTTCTTACAGTTGTATCACTAAAGTTTGCCATCGCCCAGATGGTTTAGAAGTTTGTAGGTTTGATTGAAATACCCATTAGCACGTTTGCCATCGCCCAGATGGTTTAGAAGACAACGACTGTTCAATTACTGGAAGTCAGCAGGTTTGCCATCGCCCAGATGGTTTAGAAGAATCGTTCCAGTCTACGGTGCGGTGAACTGGAGTTTGCCATCACCCAGATGGTTTAGAAGTTTACTGCGCTCAACAAATAGCTGCTCATAGTGTTTGCCATCGCCCAGATGGTTTAGAAGTTGGCAATAATATCGAGCATCTGCCGAGCGTTGTTTGCCATCGCCCAGATGGTTTAGAAGAAGCAAACCTGACTCCCAAAATTGGGTAGGTCGTTTGCCATCGCCCAGATGGTTTAGAAGACATCACAACTTGCTGGATTAACGACAGGAGAGTTTGCCATCGCCCAGATGGTTTAGAAGTGATTCGCGCTAGAATATGGAAACTATACCAAGTTTGCCATCGCCCAGATGGTTTAGAAGTATTTGGGAAGCACATGAAGCAAACCCTGAATGTTTGCCATCGCCCAGATGGTTTAGAAGAGTTCTGTGCGCAGGTCTTCAATTGACATATTGTTTGCCATCGCCCAGATGGTTTAGAAGAACGTGTGCGCCCTCTGGTGCTTTGCAGTATCGTTTGCCATCGCCCAGATGGTTTAGAAGAAGCTAGACCAAGCGTTCCAAAGGTCGAAACCGTTTGCCATCGCCCAGATGGTTTAGAAGTTGTTCTATAGCTTTTGCTTTCCATGTGCCTTGTTTGCCATCGCCCAGATGGTTTAGAAGAGCCATACGCCACGCAGCAGAAACAGCCTTTCGTTTGCCATCGCCCAGATGGTTTAGAAGACCATTGCCAAGTGTTCAAGCTGCTTTGCGCTGTTTGCCATCGCCCAGATGGTTTAGAAGGATTGAAGCCATGCGCAACCGAGTAGCCACTTGTTTGCCATCGCCCAGATGGTTTAGAAGTTTGCGGAACGTGCGCCACCGCGCTTTAATGTGTTTGCCATCGCCCAGATGGTTTAGAAGATCAACGGAAAACGCCTTAACGAAATCCTGTTGTTTGCCATCGCCCAGATGGTTTAGAAGTTTATGTTTGTAGCCAAACCTGCACTTGCACCGTTTGCCATCGCCCAGATGGTTTAGAAGTTACTATTCCCTATATATTGATTACGCCAAAAGTTTGCCATCGCCCAGATGGTTTAGAAGACCCCGTCATATCCACATTCGGATCATTCGTAGTTTGCCATCGCCCAGATGGTTTAGAAGAGAGGGTGCGGATATTTACGTGTACTTCAATGGTTTGCCATCGCCCAGATGGTTTAGAAGACTGTAGGCTGAACAACTTAAAGCGCCCGATCGTTTGCCATCGCCCAGATGGTTTAGAAGACACACCTAAATCATCGAACGCAGATTTACGCGTTTGCCATCGCCCAGATGGTTTAGAAGTTTATGTTTGTAGCCAAACCTGCACTTGCACCGTTTGCCATCGCCCAGATGGTTTAGAAGTTACTATTCCCTATATATTGATTACGCCAAAAGTTTGCCATCGCCCAGATGGTTTAGAAGACCCCGTCATATCCACATTCGGATCATTCGTAGTTTGCCATCGCCCAGATGGTTTAGAAGAGAGGGTGCGGATATTTACGTGTACTTCAATGGTTTGCCATCGCCCAGATGGTTTAGAAGACTGTAGGCTGAACAACTTAAAGCGCCCGATCGTTTGCCATCGCCCAGATGGTTTAGAAGACACACCTAAATCATCGAACGCAGATTTACGCGTTTGCCATCGCCCAGATGGTTTAGAAGATTCATTTTCCGCAGCGAACCGTACACCGACCGTTTGCCATCGCCCAGATGGTTTAGAAGTGACCGCCCTTGCCGTCGCTAACAAGCTGATCGTTTGCCATCGCCCAGATGGTTTAGAAGTATTTACTGCTGCCAGCAAATGCTTTAATCCAGTTTGCCATCGCCCAGATGGTTTAGAAGATTCGTAATCTACAAAAATTCGATGATACGGCGTTTGCCATCGCCCAGATGGTTTAGAAGTCATAACCATAAGCCGATTGGCCATGAGCGAAGTTTGCCATCGCCCAGATGGTTTAGAAGAGCTCCTGGAGTCATGCCAGTTGAACAGATTCGTTTGCCATCGCCTAGATGGTTTAGAAGCTGCTGCAACCTTTGTGCCAAGGTGGCTAAACGTTTGCCATCGCCTAGATGGTTTAGAAGTATTTACTGCTGCCAGCAAATGCTTTAATCCAGTTTGCCATCGCCCAGATGGTTTAGAAGATTCGTAATCTACAAAAATTCGATGATACGGCGTTTGCCATCGCCCAGATGGTTTAGAAGTCATAACCATAAGCCGATTGGCCATGAGCGAAGTTTGCCATCGCCCAGATGGTTTAGAAGAGCTCCTGGAGTCATGCCAGTTGAACAGATTCGTTTGCCATCGCCTAGATGGTTTAGAAGCTGCTGCAACCTTTGTGCCAAGGTGGCTAAACGTTTGCCATCGCCTAGATGGTTTAGAAGTTTTCCGATTTCTCTTTCTCCATGCGCTGTTCGTTTGCCATCGCCTAGATGGTTTAGAAGTTTGCTGATAGCATCCTGTACCAAAGTTGCAAGTTTGCCATCGCCTAGATGGTTTAGAAGAAAACGACTAAAGCGGCATCGAATTTTCAATTGTTTGCCATCGCCTAGATGGTTTAAACATTACACCCCTTATTATCAATCAAATTAATTTTCAAAGTAACTCTAAATAACGATGCACCCAATCAACCGAAATGCGCTCTTGCTCTAAACGCCTATTTTTAAATGTCTGTGCACGCAAATCATGAAATAATTTTAACTCGTCAGCAGTGAGATATTGTGGCTCACTAAAAATAGAGTCTGGTTCATCCACCATATGATTTTGGAACTGTAACACTGTGGCTTCATCCATCATTAAAGCAATCACGTGTGGAATTTTTTGCCGAACCATACTTAAAATATTTAAACCTTCAGAGTCGATATCTCCCCAATAAAAAACCTGTTTATACTGTAACCACTTGGCCTTCATCCATGTAATATTTTTACCCCCACCACAAACCACAATACTATTTTCCAAGTAAGGGCACGCTAAACCTGACTGAATATTTTCAACTACAATTATTCGTTCCGCAGGTAACTCAAATTGATCTAGCACCTCTGTGGACAATTGAAAAACGGGGAGTCCTCCCAATTTTTCCTGCACATTTGGGCAGACGGGTTTGATCGTCAACCAACCTTTGGGGCTATCTAAGCAATCTAGCCATGCCAACAACCCTCCAGCCAGTACGATCTCATCATCATAAAGTACATTGCAAATTGCCTCCGTCAGCAATAAGTTCTGCTCAAGAAACTTCGTGTTTACAGCGCTTAATGGCAAGGCCCTTAAATAAAGCCCTGCCCCCATATTCGGTTTCAGCTGTTCAATCAGCTGAATCAACCATTGCCATTCTTGTTGGCTATAGCGTTCTATCTGCTCTAAATGATGAATTAAAGTTTGAAATAAACGGTGCTGATGACGATCATGCACAAAAGACTGCTTCAAAAAGCTGGATATTTTATCCAACCAGTTTTCAAGTTGTTGCTCTGTTCCTAAAAGCTCAGTAAGCTGCTGTAAAGAAAAAATTCGTAACTTTACTGGAACACGTTGTTCTGAAAGTTGTCGATACTGCCGTTCTTGCCATTCAACCAGTTCAGGATAAGTAAAATCTGTCCACGCTTTAAAAAAAGCATGAAAATGACCCAAATTATCTCTAGCTTGTTGGTCTGTGGGCACTTTCAGTGAAATTTCGATTGGAAAAGGACGTTGATTTAACAACCGCTGCTTTAAATTTCGACGATTTTCCCATTCTTTTTTATGCAAAATACCCAAAACGGTATTTGGAAGTAATCCCCACTTCTCAATTTTAGGCATCTAACTGCACCCCAAACTGTTGTGCCTCTCTATGCATTTGCTGTTGTTTTTGCGCCATTTTTTCATCAATTTCCTGCCAAGTAATTTCACATAAATGACTTTCATGTTTCTCAATATCACGCTCGGCAATTAATAAAGAACGTGCTGACTCACGCGCTAAATTCAAGTTTTTATAAGGTGTGATTAAATTGACATGAATTTTCAACGCCTTAAATACTTTGAGTACTCGACGACTAACCGCTTCAGCTGTGTTTGAAAAAGCTTCATCTAAAAACACTGTACTGTAGATTGGATAATCATAGCCGTCTGGTGTTAATACATAAGCCAAACTCGCTGCCACAATGGTTCCAGCAAAAGATTCTTTTTCTCCGCCAGATTTACCACTCGATGACTCCAAAACATCTCGTATTTCTTCTGTAGCCAAATCGACTTCTTCTGCATAGAAAGACATTTGATGACGAGGATCAAGTAAACGCTGGCTTTCAAAAGTATGCGCTGTAACCGAGTTACTCGCTTTTTCTAAAATAGAAATTAATTCAGCTAACTTTTTAAAACGTTGTTCATATTCAATACTATTAATACTAGATACGACCCATTTTAGTTTTTGCTCAAAATCTATGACGTGTGGATACTTTTCCTTTTTGTATCCTAGTCTTAGATAGCTGCCAGACTTAAATTCTGTACGCCGTAAAACCTGATTAATTATGGCAATACGGTCAGTAATTTCTTCTCTATCTGCCTCAAGGCGATTCTGAATCACACTTAAAGACTGCATGGTATGTTTTTGCAGACGCTGTTCAAACTGTTCAACTAAGGCAGGCAAACCTTCCTTTTCTAGTTCATGAAAATAGGCAACGCAATCATCCAATGCGGCCAAACCAACTGCCCATTCACGTTGTAATGCAATATGTGACCATTTATCCTTGCCACGAAACTGACCAATAATGTACGTTGCGCTATTTTTTGCTGAGGTATTTTGGTTGCTGGTATGTTCAATTAAACGCTCTAGCTCTTTTTCCACAGCAGTAAGATAAGCATCCTCCAACCGAGGTGTTTCTCCTATACGCTGTAGCAACAGTTCTCTGGCTTGTTCTGGGACACCTTGGTTTGCTGCCTTTTGCGCTTGTTGTTGTTGTTTTTCTGCATCACTGAATTTCTGTTTGAGTTTCACCCAAGTGTGTTGTAACTGTCCTTTCTGTTCCTGTAGTTGTTTTAATTCCTCTTTTGCAAGCTCCCAACGTTGTCGAGCTTGTTCAATATTGGTATCTGCCCGCTGTAAATGTTGCAAGTCATTGCTGGTCTGTTGCTGGCGCTCTGTCCAATAAGGAATATTTATCATATCCCATTGGTAACGTAACATTCGCTCCCACAAACTCTTATGCTGTGTTACCTGATCTAACACCTTACGCGATTGTGCAACACTCAAGGCATACTGTTCCAACTGTACCTCAAGTTGTTTCGCTTCATGCTTTAATAAATTTAAACGTGAAGTATTGGAAAATCCCAAACACCAAATTTTTCGATCATTAATCCGCTGTTGATCTTTTTTCTCAAAACGACCTTGCTCACGATGAATTAAGCCCTGTTGTGTCATAGAAAAAGGCGTTGTATTCATGATTGTTGTATCTGCCACACATTGCAGATCAAAGCGAAGCAGATGTTGTTTTAACCAATCACGATATGGATGCTCTCGCCAAACCAATTTCCGCAGAAAACCATTTTCTTTAAAATACACACTTTCTGTAGCATCAAGATGGATCACCTGTAAACGCACATGGGTTTTATTATGACGCGCATTCACCCATTGAGTGACCATCGAATAACGATCTTTCGGCACCAATAACGTTGTTTTTAAACCACCTAATGCTCGTTCAATTGCGCCTTGCCAGCTTTTTTCAGCCTCTTTTACATCAATGAGCTCGCCAATAAACATTAATTCATGTTCATCAAAATCTAAATGCTGTCTAAGCTCATCTCTTAAACGCAATAAATGTACATCATGAATATTACTATTAGGTCTGGTTTCTATTTCCTGAATATCGCTTTGAGTTTCTTTCAGTTGCTGTTGCGTTTGTGCGTATTTGCTACTGACTTGAGCAAACTCATCTTGTCGTTGGGTTTTCTCTTGCCCAATATTTAGAAGCTGCTCATGGGCTATTTTTTGGTTATCAATTAAATTTTGCTCGGTTAAATCATCTTGCAATTGTAATTGCTGAGCATCTTCCTGATAGCGCGATGCCTCTATGGTTAATTGCTTTAACTGACGCTGTATCAGTTCTAGCTCTTTTTGTAAGTTTTCAATCCGATTACCGCCTACTTGTAAATAGTCTTCATGGCAGCGCTCTTGTCGTTTTTCCGCATCATGTTCTTGTTGTTCTAATTACTTAAACTGCGTATGTAATCGCTGTATCTCTTGCTCCAGCTGATGTATTTTTTCAGTCCAAAACTGAACATACAATTCACCTAAATATGCAGGAAAAGCTTGTTTTTCGAGCTGTAGATTATTCAGTTGCAGAGTTAACGCTGTTATTTGAACAGCTAACTCAGGTAATTTCTGTAAATGTAGGACTTGTTCACGCGCATCTACCAAATGCTTATAGTTTGCCTCTAAGTCAGCAAACTCATTTACTGCAGTCTGTGCCAAAGCACGAACCTGGCTTGGTTCTAAAACCAACTCGCGAATTAATTTAGTCAAATCATCAATTTTCTTTAAGCCTAAAGCACGTGATAACAACGCAGGTGCATTTTTATTATCCATAAATAAATATTTACGATACATCTCCTGATAGTCTTCAAATTTGCTATCAAAATAATGCACGCGTGCATCTGTTTTAGGATTAAAATGTTGTTTTAGCTGGCGAGTATTACCGTCTGCAAATTTTTCTAACACTTCAGTCAGTTGCACATTACGACTTGCAATCATATATAAACGATTCACTTCACTCAGCGAATGTTGACCTTGTCCAACCCAAAACAATCCAATTAAAGTAATCATCGAACCGTCATCAGCGGTATATAGCGCTCTTAATGCTGTTGTCACTGCTTTTTCACGCTTATTTTTTACTCGCGTTCCAGCCCCATCATGTTCTGAACCAAAACTACCACGCATATAAGAGAGTAATGTACGGTCTGAGCGATCGCCCTGCGCAGCTGCTACGTTAAAACTAGCTTTACTTGCAGGTTGTAACAATGCCATTAAACCATCAATAAAGGTAGATTTACCTGCACCATTATCTCCCGTAATAAGTGTCCCTTCAGGATCAATACGTGCGGTATGCAAGTTATGGAAGGAGCCCCAGTTAAATACTGAAATTTCTGACAAGCGAATTTGGCCTTGTGCAAATAAAGTTGAGAGGGTCATTTCTTGCATGATGATTCTCCATATTCTTGTTCGGATTGCTGCAACTTGGCCTTTGCTGCTAATTGTTGATATTCAGATAATAAACTTTGTAAAAACTCGGCATTCACGACATAGCGGATAATTGGCGTAATTTCATAACGCCCTTCTTCACCACGCAGTCCCGTTAATACTTTTTTCTCAATAAATTTTTCTAATGCTGCATTTAGCTTTTTACGATCTTTGCTGTCATGATTCGTTAAAGGAATAAATGGAATTAAACTGCTCTGGATTCGCTCAACATCAATAATAATTTTTTGCTCACCCGCAGTTTCCCGCTCCTGATAATACTTCCGCAAAATAAGTAAAATTAAGGTGTCATATACAGTCAAAGTTCGTTTTCGTATCAGTACAGGAAAATCATCCAAAGGCTGGTTCTCATCTTCCTGTTCATCCTGAATACTTTTGAGATTGATGATATAAGCCACCCCTTGCTTGGCATCCAAAACCAACTGGATATAAACCTCTGCCAAATGTCTACGAATTTCCGCTTCATATCGGCACAATAAATCAAAAAGTTTTAAGTTTTCTGCTGCAAGAATAACCCCTTGACGCATGAGATAGACCAATACGCGTCGGGCTGCATGTGGCATAAGCGCATCTGTATCACGATCCTGAGCATGCTCCATCTCTGTTTGATTATCTGCATGTTGTTCCTCTGCCCCAGTTGTAGGAAACGAATCTTCTACAGGCTGATTAGCTTGGATTTCTATATTTTTCTCTGAATTTGAAGATGGTCTGCGTACCATTTCAAAGAAGTTGTCATGCTGTTGTATCTTATTTTCTGATTGCATCTCGATCTCCTTAAAGTGCCAGCTCATCTATATTTTTGGGAAATAAATCTGCACTCAAGTAATACACTGGAATACTGGCCTGCAAATGCACACCTGAACGATCCTTAAGTTCAACTTGCTCGGTATGCTGCATTTGTGGTGCTTTAATGGCTTTTGCTATACGCAAATAAGCAACAAGTTCTTCAAGCCCCGCTTGTAAAGGATGTTCATGTGTTAAGTGGGCAATACTCATCACCCCTTTCTGTGCGAGCGTTTGATATACTTTTTCAGCAACAGCACGAACCCGTACATTGTCTAAGTACTTCAGCATCTGATCACTAGGTTCAGTCTTGTTTTGTTGCTCTTCGACCTCACGTGTATCCATATGTTCTGTGGGACTTTTTAAAGCAAGACTTTCAGGCGAATTCAGCTGGATGGAACCCACGGCTAAATCCACTTGTACTTCTGTTTTTAAATCACACTCCGATTCCAACAATGCCACTGCATTTTTTCTAATTCCGACAACAACTGATCAATCAAACGGTTTTCCAATGCTGCACCACTTTCAATATAAGCTCTCAAACCTTCTTCTGTACGACGTCGGACTTGGAAAACTCGGCTACTTTCGCGTCCTAACTCACGCATTAACTGACCTAAATATTTACGTTGAGATTCGCTTAATTGTTGTGCAATAGGATGATTCAAAATACTGCGTAACTGCTCTCTAAACTCAGTAGAACGATCTTGATCCTGAAGTAATTGACAAAACCCATCAAAAGCACTGCCTGCATCACTTTGGGCAAGCAACTGCTCTTTTTCCATTAAGCTCAGCAATACTTCTCCACGTGAATAAGCACCACTAATCATATCTAGACGCAACTCTTTATCTCTTAGACGAATCTCATCTTCGACCCGTCTAAAATCGCCTGTAAGAATGGAAGCAAGTTGATAAATTTCTCGTATTCTTTCTTTTTGTTCTGATTCTTCTAATTGTGTAACAACACCCGCCAACAAAGCATCTATTTCATTTTGAATCACTAATTTTTTTTGTTCGAGCAACTCCACTCGTTCTTCAATATTTTCACTCAATGCGACCACAAAATCACGAACCGCATCCTGCACAATTCTTAAATGTGATGCTGTGGTATGGGTTGCTCGCTCATCCAAGCCCTGACAAAAACGTAATACGGTTTCGCTAATATCCGTTTTACTCAGCTTGCCATCTATTTCTCTGAGCCAGCCTGAATGAATCCAATGATTTAAATAATGCGCTGCATTATTTTCTGTCTGCCAAATACCCTGCTCACGACTAGATTTAATCAACTCATCCAAGACATTTCTTGCACGGCCATAAGGGACTTCATTTTGTTCTGCAAATAAGTCAACAATGAACGCTAAAATATGTGGTGCGTTATCTGCTCTTAATAATTTCCAAATTGAGTTTTCATGATATAAACGCCGATACTTGGCCTGTAACCCTAGAATATTCATGCCATTCCACATCATGTGTATGATGGTTATTTATTCTACAGTTATTTTTTAATCACCCAAGCAAATTACCAAGCAAGACGACACGAGTTGTCGCATAAAGTAAGATGATATAAACAATCACCTTACTTCATCGAAAAAAATAAAAAACAAACCTTATCTAACTTCTTTGTGTACAGTGACAGTAACCTTAACCTACCTCTCCCCATACACCGTTGCAATCAAATGCTCCACCACTTGCGGCTCAGCCAAAGTCGAAGTATCTCCTAAACTATCCAATTCATTCGCTGCAATTTTCCGCAAAATACGGCGCATGATTTTACCTGAGCGGGTTTTAGGTAAAGCAGGTGCCCAATGCAGCGCATCAGGCGTTGCCACAGGCCCCAAAATTTTGCGAACCCAATTGACTAATTCTTCACGCAATTCCTCTGACTCGGGTGTACCAACTTGCAAAGTTACAAAGGTGCAAATCCCCTGTCCTTTAATCTCATGGGGCATACCCACCACTGCCGCTTCAGCCACAGCTTCATGCGCTACTAGGGCACTTTCAATTTCCGCAGTACCTAAACGGTGCCCCGAAATATTCAAGACATCATCCACACGCCCTGTAATCCAGTAATAGCCATCTTCATCACGGCGTGCACCATCTCCTGTAAAATACGCACCCGGATAGGTCGAAAAATACGCTTCAATAAAACGTGCAGGGTCGCCCCAAATACCGCGCATTTGCCCTGGCCATGAATCTTTCATAATTAAATTGCCTTCGGTCGCGCCTTCCAGTTCATTACCTTCGGTATCGACAATAGCAGGTTGCACGCCAAATAATGGGCGGGTTGCCGAACCGGGTTTCAGTGGCGTTGCACCCGGCAATGCTGAAATTAATATGCCCCCAGTTTCGGTTTGCCACCATGTATCTACAATTGGGCAACGTCCTTCACCTACTACGTTGTAATACCAGTTCCATGCTTCAGGATTAATTGGCTCACCGACTGAACCAAGTAAACGCAAGCTGCTGCGGTCACTTTCACGTACAAAACGATCTCCCTCTCGCATCATGGCGCGAATGGCAGTCGGCGCGGTATATAAAATGGTGATGTTGTGTTTATCGACAATATGCCCTGTGCGCGCCCAGCTTGGATAGTTCGGCACCCCTTCAAACATCACGGTAGATGTACCATTCGACAATGGCCCGTATAAGACATAAGAATGCCCTGTAATCCAGCCTACATCTGCGGTACACCAAAACACATCATCCTGTTTCAGGTCAAAGACTTCTCGGAACGTGCTATTCACATAGGTCAAATAACCGCCTGTGGTATGCAAAACACCTTTGGGTTTTCCAGTCGAACCCGAGGTATATAAAATAAATAGTGGATCTTCGGCATTCATCGGCTCGGGTGGGCAGATATCATTCACCGACATAATTTCCATGTGATACCACAAGTCGCGTTCAGGCAACATCTCAATCGGATTGCCTGTACGATGCACCACAATCACATTTTGCACACAGTCAGTACCTGCTACTTTTAGAGCGGCATCAACATTGGCTTTTAAATAAATTGGCTTACCACCACGCATGGCCGAGTCGGCAGTGACAATTAACTTGGCCTGACAATCTTCAATTCGGCTAGCCAAAGCATCGGGAGAAAAACCACCAAAAACCACACAATGCACTGCACCAATCCGCGCGCAGGCCAGCATGGCAATCGCAGCTTCGGAAACCATCGGCATGTACAGCACCACCCGATCTCCTTTTTGCACCCCGTTCTTTTTCAGTACGTTGGCAAAACGGCAGGTTTCATCATGCAAAGAAGCAAAAGAAACCACTTTATGCCGAGATGGATGATCTCCTTCCCAAATAATTGCAGGTTTATGCGGATGTTCTTTTAAATGACGGTCTAAGCAATTGGCACTGACATTCAGTTGCCCATCGGCAAACCATTCAATTTTAAAATGCTCGGGGTCAAAGTTGGTATTTTTGACTTGGGTAAAAGGTTTAATCCAATCTAAGCGTTGGGCCTGCTCTGCCCAATAAGTATCAGGGTCATCTATAGATTGTTGATAGCGTTGAAAATATTCTGCCTCAGTGGTGCGGGCAGTCTTTTTAAATTCATCTGGAACAGGATATACGTCTTTCATCTGCTACTTCCTTGATGTTCTTGCATCTCATCACGAGATGTATGCCACGTTATTGATTATTATTTCTGCATATTCACAGTATGAACTTTCTTTTTTATGGCTCACCATTCGGCTTTAGTCGCATAAATTTTATACAAACAATAGCATGCCAAAGCGTTGATCGAATGCCATATTCTTGCATTCATACTTTCAGGTTTACATTCCACTGTACTGCGCATTGCATTATTTTTAAAGAAAATATCGTCTAATAACCGTGAGTATTAACATTTTTTTACGCAGCCAATCATTCATACCTGCGACCCTGTCTTACAGATAAAACCACATACAACTCGCAGTTTAAATGCTACAAAATAGTACGCTCATCACTTCTATCCAAGTTGTCTAAAATACTGGCAAGTAAGCATTGCTCATTAACCAAATTGAGTTTTTCAGGCAAAATAGTCGCTTCATTTTGAATTCGGAATTATCGTGGCAGAATCCAAACCCTCACTCAGTGAAGTTTCTGAAAACACCAGTCAGCTGTTGCAGGAAGCCACTGAAAAAACCACGCAAACCGTGATCAATCATACGGCCAAGTACAATGACGCCTACTCCACCATCGACAAAATTATGGAAGGATTTTGGGAACGTGTGCCGTATTTGATGATTGCAGCCGTGGTGCTGATTCTGTTTTGGCTGCTTGCCCGACTGTTTAAATGGTTTATTCGCAAGACCCTGAACAATCGTTCCTATACCCGACAAAATTTGGTTTTGGTGCTGAATCGGGTCGGTAGCTCTGCAATTATTTTCTTTGGTTTTCTAATTGCGATGGTGATTGCAATTCCAGGTTTTACCCCAAGCCAACTGATGAGTGCTTTAGGTCTAGGCTCCGTGGCAATTGGTTTTGCTTTTAAAGATATTTTCCAGAATTTATTATCGGGTGTGCTCATTTTGATTGGAGAACCATTTAAAATTGGTGATGACATCATCGTGAATAATATGGAAGGTACGGTAGAAGATATTCAGATTCGTGCCACCTTCCTGCGCTCTCCCGATGGGCGTCGAATCGTGATTCCAAATGCTACGGTGTATACCAGTGCCGTAACGGTCAATACGGCTTATACCCGTCGTCGTTGCGAGTTTGTGGTCGGTATTGGTTATGAAGATGACGTACAAAAAGCCAAAGATATTATTTTGGCCATTTTAGACCGTGACATAAAAATCTTGAGCCAACCTGCATTTAGCGTCAATGTCACTGCCTTGGCCGATTTTTCGATTAATTTAAATGTGCGTTGGTGGGTAAATACGACGGAAACCACCACTTCAGCATCCATCAGTGAAGTGCAGGAACGGGTGATTGCCGCGTTTGCCGAACATCACATTTCGATTCCTTATCCTGTGCAGGAAGTGAAAGTTTATCGTGGTGATGCAGCAGTCAATGAAGATGATTCAGCCCGCACTAAACAAACGCCCTAAAACATAAGCAATCACAGTTTCAGTACGAATAATACGGTTGCCCAAGTGCCGCGCTTGGCAGCCGTTTTTTTCGAGCAAATCAATTTCGTAGGGAATAAATCCACCTTCTGGGCCAATCACAATACTGCATGGATGTTGGATGGCATGTGGCATAGCTTGATCGGTATAAGGATGCGCCACATAAGCAGAACAATCGGCAGAAATCAAACCGGGCAAAACATCTTCCACAAAGGGTTTAAAGCGTTTATAAAGTTGGATCTCAGGTGCAATGGTATCGCCTGCTTGCTCCAAACCCAACGTCACATATTGATCCAACTGCTGTAAAAAAGGCGTTTGCCAATAGCTTTTATCGACTCGATAGCTGTGCAGTAAAATAATTTTTTCCACACCTAGCGTCACGCTATCCATAATTAAACGACGTAATACTTTAGGGCGTGGTAAAGCCACAATCAGGGTCACAGGCAGTTTTTTCGGTACAGCTTCTTCATACAGGGCTTTGACTTGAATCCGCTGCTCACTAACGTCCACCACTTCGGTCAAATAACGCTTGCCACCGCGAATCCCGACTTTCAAGGTGTCACCGACTTGTACACCGACATGCGTGTGTAAATGCTGCACTTGGCGCTGGGCGCTAATAGACCACACTTCATTTGTGGTCTGCCGAGGGTCAAGCAAAACGATATTCATATTTAAAGATACTGATTAATCACGTGAATATGCTCAGTCAAAGAGCCACGATTTTTATACATAATCACTTGAGCATTTTGATTCAGCTGAGCACGCAACGCAGGTTCAAACAACAATTGCGTTAACGTATTTACAGCTTGTTCAGCATCTTCGACCACATACACGGCTTCTGCTGCAACAAACTCATCCACAATACTTTGAAAGTTAAAATAATTTTTGCCCAATACCGTGGCGACATTTAAGGCCAAAGGCTCTAAAATATTATGCCCACCGCCAGGTTCATTCAGCGAACCACCAACATAACAGGCCTGACTTAAGGCGTACCACAACCACATTTCACCCATGCTATCGGCTAAATACACTTGTGTTTCGGGTTGAATCGCTTCAGCCAAACTACGGCGCTGCATATTGAGTTGCAGTTTTTTCACCTGCACAGCCACTTCATCAAAACGCTCTGGATGGCGCGGCACAACAATACATAACAGTTCAGGATGCTGTGCGAAATAAGGTTTCAAAGCAGTCAATAATTGCTGTTCTTCAGGCGCATGGGTACTGGCAAGGGTGATAATTTTGCGATGTGCCAATTGCCATGTCTGTTGCAACTGCGCGGCTTGCTCTACAAAATCTTCTGGCGCAGTAATATCAAATTTAATATTACCCACCACGTTTGTACGCTCGGCAGGCATCCCCAATGCGATAAAACGCTGCTGTGTGGCAGAGTCTTGCGCCAAAAGTTGCTGCAAATTTTGCAACATGCCGCGAGTTAATCCTTTAACTTTGGCATAACCTTTGGCCGATTTTTCCGAAAGCCGCGCATTAATCAACAAACACGGGACTTGAAAATGCTGCGCCTGATCAATCAAATTAGGCCACAATTCTGTTTCGACCAGTGCCAATAATTTAGGCTGATATTTCTGATAAAACTCACGAATTAAATGCACCTGATCGGCAGGTAAATACACGGCTTGAAATAAATCTAAATACGGTGCTTTTAAAAATAATGATTTGGCGCGTGCCTGCCCCGTTTTGGTGGTATTGGTGACTAAAACGGGATGTCCCACTTTTAAATAATGTTCAATTAAAGGTTGTGCGGCATTAGTTTCCCCCACCGACACCACATGAAACCAAATGGCATGTAAATTTTTAGCAGGCTGAAATGGGCCAAAACGCTCAAGCAGTTCTTGTTGTAATTGCTCAGGATATTCGGCACGTTTACGAATACGTGACTGATAAATCGGTTTTAACAGCGCCAAGGCTGCGTTATACCAAAATGGAGTAGCCAAAAGATGCGCCCCAAAGAAAGATTATCGGCAAAATATAACAGAGCCACACGCGCATGTTAATTGCATGTGGCGCTATACTGGCTTTTATTCTACAGCGTGTTGTGTTTCCGCCAAAGTTGGATAATCGATATAGCCTTCTGCAACGGCTGTACCAATCATGTTTTCCAGCTTGAGTTCGTTTAAAGGTACATCTGCCAATAAACGCTCATACAAGTCTGGATTGGCAATATACGCCTTACCAAATGACACCGCATCGGCCTTGCCCGAAGCCAATAATTCCACGGCATCAGCACGACTTAAACGCATGTTCGCGATATATGGCACACCGCCTGAACGTACTTTCATTTCTTGGGAAATGCTGTCTTCGGCTAAATATTCGCGGGTAAAGAAAAAGGCGATTTTACGCTGCCCCAATTGCTGCATGACATAGCCAAAGGTTTCACGTGGATCATCATCTCCCATGTCGTGCTCATCGCCACGTGGTGCTAAATGCACACCGACTCGACCTGCGCCCCAGACTTCAATTAAGGCGTCCATCACTTCTAACAAGAAACGCGCACGATTTTCAACCGAACCACCGTATTCATCGTCACGTTGGTTGGTTTTGCTTTGCAGGAATTGATCAATCAAATAACCATTGGCTGCATGCAACTCTACCCCATCAAATCCTGCTTCTTTGGCACGGATGGCGGCTTGTTTATATTGCTCGGTAATGGTGTGGATTTCTGCAATTTCTAAGGCACGTGGCAACACATATTCACGTTTAGGACGCAACAAACTGACATAACCCGCTTGTTGTACCGCACTTGCCGATACTGGTGTTGCGCCATTGAGTAAATTTGGATGTGAAACACGACCTACATGCCACAGTTGCGCCACAATCAAACCACCTTTGGCATGCACGGCATCGGTAACGAGTTTCCAACCCTGCACTTGAGCATCGGTAAACAATCCTGGGGTATTTAAATAACCATTGGCTTCTTCAGAAATTACCGTTGCTTCTGAAAGAATCAAACCTGCACTGGCACGCTGTGCATAATATTCTGCCATCATTGGCGTTGGAACACGGTCATCGCTGGCACGGCTACGGGTTAAAGGTGCCATCACCACACGGTTTTTTAGATGCAGATCACCCAAAACTAAAGGAGAGTCTAATTCAGCCATTTTTGCCTCTAATCTCACAGTTAAAGTGAGTGTTTTAAATATTCGACATATTGCTGAATGAGTGCTTCATTACGAGAAAAATACGACCATTGTCCATATTTTTCTGCACGAATAAGACCTGCCTGTTGCAGTACCGATAAATGATTTGACATGGTCGATTGCGACACGTTGCCCAAACGCTCAATGTGTCCTGCACATACGCCACGCTTAAAGTCGCCACACTCATCTACCGACAAAAATTGTTCTGGTGCTTTTAACCATTCTAAAATTTGCCGACGGGTAGGATTGGCTAAGGCTTTAAAGATTAAATCGACATCCATCATTCAGACACATATTCGTAAATATAAGCCCAATTCAGCAGCTGCTTTTAATATATCGTATTTTTTCGATATTAATATCGTTTTTTTACGATTTATATAATTTTTTAAGCAACTTCACTGAATTGGGCAGGCTCATTAGGATCTTACAGACCGTAACTTATAGACCCTGCTTTAAACTGGCTTCAATAAACTTGTCTAAATCACCATCTAAAACCGCACCTGTATTTGAAGTTTCCACGCCTGTACGCAAGTCTTTAATACGTGAATCATCCAATACATAAGAGCGAATTTGGCTGCCCCAACCAATATCAGACTTCGAGTCTTCTAAAGCTTGAGCCGCCTCATTACGTTTACTCATTTCCAGTTCATACAACTTAGCACGTAACTGTTTCCACGCATGGTCACGGTTGGCGTGTTGCGAACGCTGGTTCTGACATGCCACCACAATACCTGTAGGTGCGTGGGTTAAACGTACCGCAGAGTCAGTTTTGTTAATGTGCTGACCACCCGCACCTGAAGCACGGTAAGTATCGGTACGAACATCGGCAGGGTTAATATCAATTTCAATGTTGTCATCAACTTCTGGCGAAACAAACACCGCAGAGAATGACGTATGACGACGGTTACCTGAGTCAAATGGCGATTTACGCACTAAACGATGCACGCCCGATTCGGTACGCAACCAACCATACGCATATTCACCTTCAACGCGAATAGTCGCAGATTTAATCCCTGCTACATCACCATCCGACTCTTCCATCAATTCTGCTTTAAAGCCGTGACGTTCAATCCAACGCATATACATACGCAACAGCATCGATGCCCAGTCTTGTGCTTCTGTACCACCCGAACCTGCCTGAATTTCGACATAGCATGGGTTTGGATCCATTGGATTGCTGAACATACGGCGGAATTCTAATTTCGCCAGTTCTTCTTCTGCAGAAGTCAATTCAGACTGCACATCCACCAATAAATCTTCATCATCGGCTTCAACGGCTAAGTCTAGCATGGCTTGGGCATCTTCTAACTGGGTCGCCAAACCTTCTAGAACATGAATCACGTTTTCAAGCTCGCCCTTTTCTTTGGCCATGGCTTGCGCACGACTTTGATCATTCCAGATTGCAGGATCTTCTAACTCGCGGAGAACCTCTTCTAAACGCTCTTTTTTCAGATCGTAGTCAAAGATACCCCCGTAGTGTTTGACCACGTTCGTTCAAGTCTTTTAATTGGTTTAGATAAGGATTAATTTCCACGTAAATTCTCTCAATTAACAATGAAGCTTATTAACTGATAATTGTAGCACAGACATGTTCTGGCATTTCTATCCTGCTGTAAATTCCAGCATAACTTTTCAGCTTTTATAAGTTGAATGCTAAATGTGGTTAAAAATAAAGATCGCTTTAAACTTTTAAAGTGAAAGCCTGATGATATCCAACCTAAAATAGCATGCACGATTAACACGGATATTTATCTTAATGGCCGATCTATCGCCCTGATTTTTTGCCTGACACATTCAGCTGAAAACATGCTTAAAAAGTGGTGTATGGTAATTGCTTCAACCCGCCAAAATAAAACAAAGATGAAACAAGTTTGATGATTTAATGATCAACTTTAGTAAAATTCACAAAATACACATAGTTTTAATAAAACAAAACATTTAATTATTTCATTTTTATTTCAATCACTTAAACTCAAAATATTACACAAATTTACGCTTGTAACAAAGCGGCAACTTTCCTGTGATTGACGCTGATTTTTTTTCGCCTAGACTAAAAGTTGTAACAAAAAGTTTAACTGTTAACCAGATTTCAGAGGGGTACTTTCCATGAAAAAATTAGCAATCGCATCAGCCCTACTTTCAGCTTTGGCTATCACTGGTACTGCGAACGCATACCAAGCTGAAATTGGTGCATCAGCAGGACTGATTGATCCAGACAACGGCAGTTCAAGCGGTTCATTCGGTGTAGATGGTACTTATTACTTTAACCCTGTACAAACCCGTAATGCACCTTTGGCAGAAGCAGCGTTCCTTGATCGTGCTAGCAACGTAAATGCCAAATACCAATATGACGAAGTCGGTAATGATGAACGTCATCGTTACGGCGTAGGTGCTGAAGTTTACATTCCTAACTCAGATTTCTATGTGAGTGGTAATGTTGGTCGCGACGATATGAAATTTGACCGCGGTGGCGATTTTGATGAGACTGTTTATGGCGCTGAAGTCGGTTATTTACCCGCACCAGGTTTATTAATTGCTGCAGGTCTAAAAGGCTACGACAACGATTATGACGACGGTGTCGATCCTACGCTTCGCGCTAAATATGTCACTTCTCTAAGCAATGGTAAAGATATCAACTTAGAAGCAGGCGCAGGTTTTGGTGATTTAGACGAATATAATCTTGCGGCAGATTACTTCATCGATAAAACCTTAAGTCTAGGTGTAGACTACTACAGTAAAGATCGTGACTACGGTGATACTAACGAATTTGGTATTAATGCACGTAAATTCTTTACCCCGCAAATCAGCCTCGAAGGCCGTGTTGGCTTTGGTGAAGTTGGCAACAATGACTATAACCGCTTTGGTGTCGCTGCAAAATATCGCTTCTAAGTTTAGCCTAATTACATACTCAAACAGCACTCTTCTTCGGAAGGGTGCTTTTTTTATGCCCTAAAATAAAGCAGTTAGGTAGAAATTGTGCATTGCAGACTCAACTGCTGATGATTCTGAAACTGTTTTTGGCGTTCGTGCACAAAAATTCTTTACCCCTGCATTTGCTGTAGGTGTGAATTACACAACAACTGATGGTGCTGATTCTTATGGCATCAACGGTACATTCCGCTTCTAATTCCATAAATTAAAAGCAAAAAAAATCCGCTCAAATTTGAGCGGATTTTTATTTGGGCTACTGCTCTAAATGCACAATCTGCAGTTGTAAACTCACATTGCCATTAAACACATTGCGTTCCAATTCATAAACCAAACGCACATGATCCAGCATTGGGTTAAAGTCAAATTTATCTTTGGCACCAAAGGCAATCGCATCCAGCACTTGGCCATTCTCCAATGCCAAACGCAGTTTTAAATGAGTATCTTTAAGCCATCTAAAATCCACCACTTTAAACCGCCCTTCAAATACAGGTTGCGGAAATTTATGTCCCCACGGTGCCAAATGCTGCAGCATCTCTACCGTGTGCAAATGAAAAGCCTCTGGCGGCAATTCACCATCTGTCCACAGCACGGCATGAAACAGCTCTGCATCCATCTGCGCAATTAGCTGTTCAAACACCTGTTTAAATTCTGCAAAATGAGCCTTTTTAATGGTCAAACCTGCCGCAGCCGCATGCCCACCAAAATGACTGACCAAATATGGATATTGCTCTGCGACCAATTCAATGGTGTCACGTATGTGAACCCCTTCAATTGAACGGGCAGAGCCTTTAATATGCTCACCATCTTCATCGGCAGCAAATACAATCGCAGGGCGATGAAACTGTTCCTTTAAGCGTCCTGCAACAATTCCAATTACACCTTGGTGCCAATGTTCTTCAAACATGATCAAGGCATGCGGTAAATCGCTTTGATCTAACTGCAGCTTTTCCAACTCTGCCAGCGCATCCTGTTTAATTTGCCCTTCAACCTGACGGCGTTCCTGATTCAAACTGTTTAACTGACGCGCCAAAGCATAGGCACTTTGCATATCCGCCGACAGTAAACACTCGATTCCAATGTCCATGGTTTCCATGCGCCCTGCAGCATTAATGCGTGGCCCTAAGACAAAACCTAAATCCTGCGCTTTAAGCTGTGCGGGCTCGCGCCCTGCCAAATCCAGCAATGCGCTAATCCCTGGACGGCATAAATTCTGCTGTATCCGTTTTAAGCCTGCATCCACCAAAATACGGTTGTTATAATCTAGACTAGCGACATCGGCATAGGTGCCCAAAGCCACCAAATCTAAATATTGAGTCAAATTTGCAGCAGATTTGCCCTGTTTTTTTCGTTGACTGGATAAGTTCGCCAACACATAAAATGCCACGCCCACACCTGCCAAGGCTTTACTTGGGAAATCACAACCCAATTGATTCGGATTCACCACAGCCTCTGCATTTGGGGTGGCTTTTGTGGTGAGGTGGTGATCGGTGATGATGACCTGCATCCCCAAAGCTTGCGCACGTTCCACGCCTGCATGACTAGAAATGCCGTTATCTACCGTAATTAATACATCAGGCGTATAACGCTCAAAAGCCAAATCGGCAATGGCGGGGGTTAAGCCATAACCATATTTAAAACGGTCAGGTACTAAATACTGCACGTGTGCGCCCATTTCGCGCAATGCCAAAATCATAAGTGTGGTACTGGTCGCGCCATCGGCATCGTAATCGCCCACAATTACAATTTTTTTCTGCTGATCAATCGCCTGATCCATCAGCTGAATGGCGTCAGGTAGACCTTTCATGCTTGGAGCAAGCAAGTGCTTCAGTTTAAGTTCCAGCTCCTGCTCAGAGGCAACGCCACGGCGCGCTAAAATTTGGGCAACAAATGTAGAGACGCCCTGAAAGTTTTCAGGGCGTGTAAGCAAAGGTCTTTGTTTTATTAAAATTTTTGACATAGTTTCCAGTCATTTAAGGCATCAAGCGTTGTAGTTTCCAGTCACCTTCAATTTTTTCATAAGCTAAGCGGTCATGCAAACGGTTCGGACGGCCTTGCCAAAATTCGTAATAATCAGGCTGCAAGCGGTAGCCACCCCAAAATACGGGTTTTTGCAATTCAGATTGATCACCCACTTGGGCATGCAAGTCTTGGAAACGCGCCTGTAGTTCTTCACGGCTGGCAATCACACCACTTTGCGGAGTGCTAATATGCGCAGCGATTTGGTTGTCACGTGGGCGTTTGTGATAATACGCTGTCGATTCTTGCTCATCAATTTTTTCGACATAACCGCTGACACGAATCTGACGTTCCAGTTCAGGCCAGTAAAATAACAATTCAGCATAAGGATTGGCCGCTAAATCCAACCCTTTTTGACTGTCATAATTGGTATAAAAGTCATAGCCTGCTTCGGTGGCTCCACGCAGCAACACAGTACGCACATGCGGACGACCTTGCGCATTGGCAGTCGCCAATGACATCGCATACGGTTCATGCAGCTTGGCTTCTAAGGCATGGTTAAACCAATTCAAAAACTGAATATGCGGATTGGCACTGACCTGTGCTTCTAGCAATT
Organism: Acinetobacter sp. YH12252; assembly: GCF_013417365.1. Taxonomy (NCBI): domain Bacteria; kingdom Pseudomonadati; phylum Pseudomonadota; class Gammaproteobacteria; order Moraxellales; family Moraxellaceae; genus Acinetobacter; species Acinetobacter sp. YH12252. Next base: position 102,086 of record NZ_VPEA01000008.1, on the reverse strand, counting down.
CACCTTTTTGGTAACTTAAACGCAGCTCACTTAAATCTTTAATTAAATCACTCACGATTTACCCCCCCTTTTAGACGGCATGACGACGTACAGCATCGGCTAAATCTTTCGCCATTGCCTTCACTTCAGCCAAATCATCACCTTCCACCATGACACGAATCACAGGTTCAGTGCCCGATTTACGAATCAATAAGCGTCCACGACCTTTCAGCTGTTCCGTAGCACGGTCAAACTCTTCCACCAAGGCAGGAACGGTATACGGATCAAACATATTTGCTAAGCGCACGTTTTCCAGCACATTTGGCAACAGTTTAAAATCTGCCACCAATTCATGTAGGGCTTTATTTTGTTCGACCATCACCGTTAACACTTGCAAGGCAGCAATAATTGCATCACCTGTGGTGCTCTTGTCCAAAGTCAAAATATGCCCCGATGGCTCACCACCAATAACCCAGCCATTTTCTTCCAGACCTTGTAGCACGTAACGGTCACCGACATTGGCACGGAGTAATGGTACTTGGGCTTTTTCTAACGCCAATTCCAGCGCCATATTGCTCATTAACGTCCCAACAATACCTGCAGGTTTTTTCGAGCCTTGTGTGGCAAGAATATATAAAATGTGGTCACCATCAATTTGCTTGCCTTGACTATCCACCAAAATCACACGGTCTGCATCACCATCAAATGCAACACCCAAGTCCGCCTGATGCTCAAGCACTGCTTTTTGCAAACTTTCAGGATGGGTTGAGCCGCAATTTTCGTTGATGTTTAAACCATTTGGCTCATTGTGAATGGCAATCACTTTCGCACCTAATTCACGGAATACCGCAGGGCCAACATTGTAGGCAGCACCATTGGCGCAATCGACCACAATGGTGAGGTCATTTAAATCTAAATGATATGGAAAGGTCGATTTACAAAACTCGATGTAACGCCCATTGGCATCTTTAACACGAACGCTTTTACCCAAGTTGGCCGTATCATCAATTTTTAATTCTTGCTGCAATTCTTGGTTAATTTCTTCTTGCAAGGCATCTGGCAGCTTTTTCCCTTCGCCCGAGAAAAATTTAATCCCGTTATCAAAATACGGATTATGCGATGCTGAAATCACAATGCCTAAACTGGCATGCAAAGCGCGGGTTAAGTGCGCAATAGCGGGCGTCGGCAATGGGCCGAGCAAATGCACATAGACACCTGCGGCATTTAAACCCGCCTGTAATGCTGCTTCTAAAATATAGCCTGAAAGACGTGTATCTTTACCTAATACCACAATAGGTTTATTTTTTTTGGTGTGTTTTTTTAAAACTTTACCTGCTGCAAAACCTAGTTTTAATGCAAAATCAGGTGTAATTGGTAACTCTCCAAACTTCCCTCGAATGCCGTCTGTACCAAAATAACTCATATTGTTCTCACTTCTTAGGGGTGATCTTTATCATCACTTTTTTACTGCGAGTTACTTTACACCAAAAATGAAAAAGCCGTCACATTGATGACGGCTTTTATTTGAAAATGCTACTAAATATCAACCAACGCGATAGTTCATATTAACCAACGCGATAGTTCGGCGCTTCTTTAGTAATCGTCACATCATGCACGTGAGATTCCTGCATACCTGCTGCAGTAATTTTCACGAATTTAGCATTTTGGCGTAGATCTTCAATGGTTGAAGAACCTGTATAACCCATAGATGAACGTAAACCACCCATCATCTGATGCACGATGTTGCCCATTGGGCCTTTGTACGGTACACGACCTTCAATACCTTCTGGTACAAGTTTTTCTGCACCTGCTTTCGAGTCTTGGAAATAACGGTCTGCAGAACCTGTTGCACCCGCCATTGCACCCAATGAACCCATACCACGGTATGCTTTGTAGTAACGACCTTGGAAGAATTCAACTTCGCCCGGTGCTTCTTCAGTACCAGCAAGCAATGAACCCACCATAATGGTACTTGCACCTGCACCAATCGCTTTGGCCATATCACCAGAGAAGCGAATACCACCATCGGCAATTAATGGAATCTGTTCTTTCAATGCATTGGCAACAGCGTCAATTGCAGAGATTTGCGGCATACCAATACCTGCCACAATACGTGTGGTACAGATTGAACCTGGGCCAATCCCCACTTTCACTGCGTCTGCGCCTGCATCTAACAATGCCAAAGCAGCATCGCCAGTTGCAATGTTACCGCCAATTACTTGAACTTGTGGATAGTTAGCTTTTACCCAACGTACACGCTCAATTACGCCTGCAGAGTGACCGTGTGCAGTATCAACCACAATCGCATCGACACCTGCTTCAACCAATGCTTCTACACGGCTTGGTGTTTCTGCGCCTGTACCCACTGCAGCACCCACACGTAAACGACCTAAGTCATCTTTACAGCTGTTTGGATACAATTCTGCTTTACGGAAATCAGTGACCGTAATTAAGCCTTTTAATTCCTGCTGGTCATTCACCACCAAGACTTTTTCAATACGATGCTGTTGCAATAAAGCTTGAATGTTTTCTTTAGATTCGTCTTCGCGTACTGTCACTAAACGATCTTGACCTGTCATGATGTTGCTGACAGGTTGCTCAAGGTTGGTTTCAAAACGTGTATCACGTCCTGTCACAATACCGACAACTTTGCCATCTTTTACTACAGGTACACCGCTAATATTATTGGCTTGAGTCAGCGCAATCAATTCACGTACTGTAGTTTCTGGCGTTACGGTAATCGGGTCTTTCACCATACCCGCTTCAAATTTTTTCACACGGCGCACTTCGGCTGCTTGCGCAACGATGTCCATGTTTTTATGCAAAATACCAATACCACCGTTTTGCGCCATCGCAATTGCCATACGAGATTCAGTCACCGTATCCATTGCTGCTGAAACCAAAGGAATATTCAGGTCAATGCCGCGCGTAAAACGTGTCTTTAAGGAGACATCTTTTGGGAGAACAGTAGAATAGGCAGGGAGTAATAAGACATCATCGAAGGTTAACGCTTCTTGAACGATGGTCAGCATAACAGTCTCACTGGTAATTTCCGTGAGCCATTATAAACAAATCTGGGCACAAATTTCATTTGTTCTCTAAGAAATATTTTTTATTCTGCCCTTCTGGGGGATGCGACATGAAAAAATCGGTAATTTTCATCTAAAAATTGAAGTTTTCATCCTTAGTTTGCTTTTTAGCCGTGCAGGTTTAAAACTTGCGATGTTTCATTTTTCAGGCAGATAAAGCCGCTTCAATGTGAACCATGATTGGCTATTTATCCAAAATTAGCCGTAAAAAAAAGCAAAGCCGCAGCTTTGCTTTTTCAATCTGGATTGCGATCAACAACTTAAAGCACCATTAAACCACTTGATCGAAGTCATCATCATTCACAGAAATGGCTGGATCGACTTGCACAAATGGAATCATGTTATGCGCACGACGTGCTTTATTGCATTGATCATCGGCAATTTGCACTTCTTTACAAGAGCTGCTGCGTAATTCATAAATCCCGCAGCTCACTTGCTGTCCAACTTCACCTTCTAAAGCGACACAACGCGGCTGACTCTGATTGGTACCACACATGCATGAATAGACTGCTGTTACTGGTTCCGTGTAGTGCTCAGGCATATTCATGCCTTCAGCCCAATAAAATGAAACACGGAAATAAGCGCAACACGCGCCGCAGCTTAAGCAGGCATCTGCTGTAGGTACTTGAGACAACATTCGTTAAGTTCTCGTCATCAAAAAAATCGTTTTTGGGCGAAAATCTTAAAAAAAGTTGTTTTTGCACTCAAGTTTTTTTTACAGTTTTTTCAGCTTTTTTTGTCGCTTATTCAGGGCAGCTAAAAACGTGTTCGTCCATCAAATCGACGCCACATTCCAGTGTTTCAATCCAGTCTAAGAATTGATTCACCTGTTCTTTGCCCACAAATGGCGTACCGTGTTGCGGTACAATCATTTCAACGTCCATGGTGCGTGCCATATTCACCCAGAGGCGAATCACTTTATTGGAACACATATAGCGCTGATGAAAGCCTTTCATCGCAGGAATATGCGCAGCAAAATCAGTCAATGGAATTGAAGCATCTTCCACCATTGACGCACCCATATCACCAGAAAATAAAATTTTGGCGATAGGATCATAAAACTGGAAATTACCAACAGAGTGTAAGAAATGCGCAGGCACAGCAATAATTTTAGACTCACCCAAAGGAATTGCCTGACCTTCATCTGGCAGTTCCACCAAACGATCTAACCAGTTGCCTTTCATACGGTCGCTCATAAAAGATGAGCTTAAGTGCGGCAAGAAACGCGCCCACAATTTTGATGCTACGATTTTTGCTTCGGTATAGACCAACCAACGCGGCATTGAAGTGATGATGTCTGGGTCTTGGTGCGATGCCATGACATAGTCAAGATTGGTCAAACGGGTATATTTGTTTAATTCCATGGTCAGTGGTACATAGGTCAGGTCGCCACCTGGGTCTAGCACTGCGGCACGGTTATTATCAATGATCAGAAATTGGTTGGCCTGAACACCTTCACCTTTGACCAAACTGGTAAAACTAATACATTTATGTGTCCCATTATCAAATAAGACCTGCGATGTTGTACGGTCAAATGCCATAACCAATCCCCAATTTTTTCATTTTAAAAATAGATTTTCTATCATTGAATAACATATAGCTATTTATGGAAAGTTACAATAAATAAAATGGCTCAGATTATCTGAAATATCAGTGAATTGCAGTACCATTCACATAAATAAATCCCGAGCAGTTTGCTCAGGATTTATGCATTTTAATGAATAATTTAGAATAAATAATGTTGCGCCAAAGTCGACACACCAATAATTAGGAAAATCAGTGCACCAATTTTATGAATTAAAGCAATTGGCAATCGGGTCGCTAATTTATTGCCAATAAATACCGCAGGTGCATTGGCCAGCATCATCCCCAAAGTGGTTCCAAGCATGACCCAAAACACGCTGTCATAACGTGCGGCTAAAGCCACTGTGGCAATTTGAGTTTTATCGCCAATTTCTGCCAAAAAGAACAATACAAAGGTCGCGCCAAATACACCGTATTTTTGCCACTTGTTGATGCTTTCAGTTTCATCATCTAGCTGGTCTGGAATAAGCATCCAAATCGCCATGCCAATAAAACCTAAAGACAAAATCCACAATAAAATTTCTGGGCTAAGTACCGTGGTAATCCACTGCCCTAAAACTGCAGAAAGTCCGTGGTTAATGAGTGTTGCCAGTAAAATAGCAACCAAGATTGGAGCAGGTTTACGAAAACGTGCCGCGAGTAATAAAGCCAATAGTTGGGTTTTATCACCCATTTCGGCTAAGGCGACAATGGCAGTCGAGATGAGGAATTCATACATGATGTTTTTCTCTGGCTAGCACACATACCAATGACCTATCCCTCCTGCTAGCCAAAATCTGCAGAGTGATAAATCAAAGGTCTTGCCAACAAAAGAAAGCTTGAAAAAGCAGACTTGGTTCTTTGCTATGATGACCATGTTCTGTGGAACAAATATGTTGACCATCACCTTTTTACTGCATTCAGTTGAAACAGAAATTAGTAAAAAGCGGCTACTCCCCAATGAAGTACAGCTATTCTAAACGGAATACTGCGGTTAAGCAAATTTAGCCGAATAACGGCAGTGACAAAAAACCCTGCCGCAGCAGGGTTTTATAAAGCTTTTCTGAGTTTAGAGCAGCAAGCTACGAATATCTGCCAACAACTGGGTCAGTTTATGGGTAAAACGTGCTGCATCTGCGCCATTAATTACCCGATGGTCATACGACAATGACAATGGCAACATCAAGCGCGGATCAAAGCCTTCACCATTCCAGACAGGCTGCATGGTCGCTGGTGAAATACCCAAAATCGCAACCTGCGGCCAGTTCACCAACGGCGTAAATGCCGTACCGCCAATCGAACCTAAACTGGTGATGGTAAAGTTTGCACCTTGTAAATCTTTAGGCGACAACTTTTTATCACGCGCTTTTTGACTCAACTCACCCAGTTCAATCGCAATTTGTTTAATCGATTTCTGATCTGGATTACGTAGTACAGGCACGGTTAAACCATCGGGGGTTGCCACCGCAATGCCCATGTGGATTTCTTTACGCAGCAGCACAGACTTTTGATCGTCTGCCAGATGCGCAGCGAAATATGGCTCATCTTTCAGCAAATGCGCTACTGCTTTGGCAATGAACGCCAAAATGGTCAAGCTAACACCTTCTTTTTTGAAGTTAGCTTTCAATTCACTGCGCCACGCTTCTAGCTCAGTAATATCGGCCAAATCAAATTGCGTGACTTGTGGAATGTAATTGTTCAGGGACAATTGCGGAATTGACACTTGTTGTAAGCGCGTCAAACCTTTTTCTTCCACGCCACCAAATGCACTAAAATCAGGCAACTTTGGCAAACCTGTAACTTGCTGTGTTGTAGCAGCGACAGGAGCAGTCTGCGGCGCAGTAAGACGCGCTTTAACATAAGCCTTCAAGTCTTCTTTGAGTACACGTGCATGTGGGCCAGTGGCGTTTACATCGGCTAAAACGACACCCAACTCACGTGCCAGTTTACGCACAGCAGGGCCTGCATACACTTTTGCATTGGCTTCATGTTGCGCCTTGCTCAATTTATCTACATTCGTATGCGCACTTGCTGCAACTGTCGTGGTTTGTGCTGTAGATGCAGCACTGACTGCTGGCGATGCACTTGGTGCAGAGGCAACTTGAGCTGCTGCAACTGCTGTTGGTGCAGCTGCGCTTGCAGTTACTATCGTCACTAAGGCATTGCCCTGCGCAACACTTTGTCCTAATTCTACATGAATCGCTTGAATCACGCCTGCAGTAGTACTTGGCACTTCTACCGTAGCCTTGTCTGATTCCACCACAATCAAACTTTGGTCAGCAGCAACCGTATCGCCCACTTGTACCAAAATTTCTGCCACTGTGGCTTTATCGACCCCTAAATCAGGCACTGCGACTTCAACCTGTGCTGATGCTGTTGTTTGTGGTGCCGATGCAGTTGCTGCGCTCGCTGTTGCAGCAGCCGCTTCTGCTGATGCCACTTGAGGTGTTTCCACCTGTGTGACTGCAGCAGCGGCGGTTTTCACTTTCAGAATCACCACACCTTCTTTTACGGTATCACCCGTATTGATTTGGATAGCGGTAACTGTACCCGACACCGTACTCGGCACTTCTACTGTGGCTTTGTCCGACTCCACCACAATAATGCTTTGATCAACATCAATCGCATCGCCGACTTGTACTAAAATTTCCCCAACAACGGCTTTTTCCACGCCAATGTCAGGTACTTGTACATCTACTTCTTGCGCAGTGTTTGATGTCGCTGAGCTTGGTTCTGCAGCGATCACTGGTTCAGCATCTTGCTTCGGTGCAGCATCTACTTGGGCTTGCGGTGCAGCAACTTCTGTAGCAGCTGCCGTTTGAGCTTCAGTTTCCAACTCAATCAGCACCGCACCTTCAGTCACTTCATCGCCTTGTTGTACCAAAATACTTTTCACCACCCCTGCAACGGTGCTGGGTACTTCAACAGAGGCTTTGTCTGATTCCAATAGGACAATGCTGTCATCAACTGCAATCGTGTCGCCAACTTTGACAAGAATATCTGCAACAGTGGCTTTATCGACACCAATATCAGGCGTTTGAATTTGCATGATCAGTGCTCCTCTTTGTAGTCAGCAACCGCTTGTACTTCAGGAACCGCTTGCGGTGCCCACGCGACAGGACGATCTGTATCTAACTCAAATGTCGAGATTGCATCTTTGACCAAACGCGCATCGACTTCGCCTTCATCAGCCAGTTTTTTCAAGGTGGCTACCACAATGTGTGCAGCATCGACCCCAAAGTAGCTACGCAAGTTACCGCGGGTATCGGAACGACCATAACCATCGGTACCTAAGGCAACAAATGGACGATTGTCTGGCAAGTAACCGCGAATTTGCTCGCTATAGGCGCGCATGTGATCGGTAGCAGACACGACAATGCCATCTTTGCCACGTAACTGTTGTGAGATCCACGGCTCTTTGCTTTCTTCAGCCAATGGATGCAAACGGTTGTATTCTTCACACGCCATACCATCACGCGCCAATTCATTAAAACTGGTCACACTGTAGACATTCGAGTGGATTTGATACTCTTCACGCAAGATTTTCGCCGCTTTGATGACTTCACGCAAAATCACACCTGAACCTAGCAATTGAACCGTGGCTTTTTCATCTTCCTGCAGTAAATACATGCCGCGCTTAATGCCTTCTTCCACACCTTGTGGCATTTCAGGATGCTCGTAGTTTTCATTCATTACGGTGAGGTAATAGAACACGCGCTCCTGATTGACATACATGCGTTGCAAACCATCATGCACAATCACGGCAAGCTCATAACCAAAGCATGGGTCATAGGACACACAGTTTGGAATAGTATTGGCTAAAATATGCGAGTGACCATCTTGGTGTTGCAAGCCTTCACCATTGAGTGTGGTACGTCCTGCAGTGGCACCCAACAAGAAACCTTGCGCCTGTGCATCACCTGCCGCCCATGCAATATCCCCAATACGTTGGAAACCAAACATGGAGTAATACATATACATTGGGATCATTGGTAAGTTATTGGTCGAATAACTGGTACCCAAAGCTGCCCAAGCACTCATTGCACCTGCTTCGTTAATGCCTTCTTGCAGCATGTGACCGTCTTTGGCTTCACGATAATGCATCAATTGTTCTTGGTCTTCAGGGGTGTATTTTTGCCCATGTGCGGCATAAATACCCAGTTGACGGAACATGCCTTCTAAACCGAAAGTACGTGCTTCATCGGGTACAATGGGTACCACACGGTCTTTAATGGCTTTTTCTTTGAGCAGGGCAGAAATCAAACGCACCATCACCATAGTGGTCGATTGTTCTTTGCCACCTGAACCTGCCAAGACTGAATCGAAAACTGATAATTCAGGAATTTGTAAAGCTTCGCTGTCTTTACGACGCGCAGGCAAATAACCACCCAACGCTTCGCGACGCGCTTTCATATATTTCAATTCAGGCGAATTTTCACTTGGACGATAGAACGGCACTTCTTCAAGTTGCTCATCGCTAAATGGCAAGTTGAAGCGGTCACGTACATATTTTAAAGAATCCAACTGCATTTTTTTGATTTGGTGGGTTTTGTTCACCGCTTCAATTTCATCAGACAAACCATAACCTTTGACAGTTTTGGCTAAAATGACCGTTGGCTGACCTTTGGCCTTACATGCTTCAGCATACGCCGCAAATACTTTGTACGGATCGTGACCACCACGGTTCAGGTTATCAATATCTTCATCGCTTAAATCTTTGACCAATTCTTTGGCTTCAGGATATTTACCAAAGAATTTCTCACGAGCGTATGCACCACCTTTCACTTGCAAGCGCTGATAATCACCATCCACCGCTTCTTCCATAATGGCTCTTAATGCACCTGTGTCGTCTTTGTCTAATAAAGCATCCCAATGACGCCCCCAGACCACTTTAATCACGCGCCAACCTGCGCCACGGAATAACGACTCAAGTTCTTGAATGATTTTACCGTTACCGCGTACAGGGCCATCTAAACGCTGTAAGTTACAGTTCACCACCCAAATCAGGTTATCTAGCTTTTCACGACCTGCCAGTGAAATTGCACCCAAACTTTCTGGCTCATCCATTTCACCATCGCCTAGATATGCCCAGACTTTACGGTCTTCTTCTTTAATTAAACCGCGGTTCATTAAGTATTTTTGAATATGTGCCTGATAAATTGACATGATTGGACCCAGACCCATCGACACCGTTGGGAACTGCCAATAGTCAGGCATTAAATAAGGATGTGGATAGCTAGGTAAACCGTTACCGCCCACTTCACGGCGGAAATTATTCAATTGATCTTCGGTTAAACGCCCTTCTAAAAATGAACGGGCATAAATACCGGGTGCACAGTGACCTTGGTAGTAGATCATATCACCGCCAAAATGATCACTATTGGCACGGAAGAAATGGTTAAAACCAACATCATACAATGTTGCTGAAGATGCGAAACTTGCAAGGTGACCACCTAAATCATCACCTGTTTTATTGGCACGCAATACCATTGCCAACGCATTCCAGCGAATCAGGGCGCGAATACGACGCTCCATATCCTGATCGCCCGGCATGGCAGGTTGTTCTTCCACTGAAATGGTATTGAGGTAAGGAGTATTTAATCGCTGAATGGGTACATGCTTTGCAATTGCACGTTGGTACAGTTTTTCGAGTAAAAATGCTGCCCGTTCAGTACCCATATGTTGTAACACAGCATCAAAGGCGTCTTGCCATTCTTGGGTTTCTTGTGAGTCCGTATCACCGTAAAACGCCATAATTCACTATTCCTAAGCCTAATCGTATGCTTTATATGTATCATAATTTAGACTTTAGTAGATATGGCTAATCTTAAATGCATATCCTGCATACTATTTAGAAAATATATAGTCATTGACACATTCTTACAGCAAATAACAAAAAACCGCCAATTTAGGCGGTTTTTTATACAATAAAGCAGATACTGCGTGTTATTATTTTTTTAGGTGATAAGTTGATGTCTGAAATGTCTCACTAGATTTCGCTAAAAGCTAAAACGTGAGTATAAAGAAAAGCGACCTTTGCCGCTTTAATTTCATGTTTTAATTTGTAGTTCGCGTGTAGTTTACAGTGAGTGTGGCTAGAGCATGAATTTCTAGCCAAAACATTACGGCAACATTGCTAAATAGGTAGAAGGGTTCTTACGTTGACCATCTTTCACTACTTCATAATGTAAGTGAGGACCTGTACAACGACCTGTACAACCCACGTTGGCAATATGTTCGCCTGCATCTACACGGTCACCCACACGTGCAATTAAACGTGAAGCGTGTGCGTAGCGCGTGATATAACCATTACCGTGGTTAATTTCTACATATTGACCATAACCTGTGCCCCAGCCTGACTTGGTCACAATACCTGGGCCAGTCGCATAAATTGGAGTACCGCTTGGTGCAGCAAGGTCTAAGCCTGAATGGTTTTCAGCACGACCACTCATGACACGACCGCCATAGTTCGAGCTAATACGTGCATTTGGTAATGGATGTGACACTAACCAAGCATAAGGATTTGAAGAAGCAAAACGGGTGCTGGTATTGGTACCGTATTTTTTTGCTAAAGACGCATTGTTTAATTCTGTAGTCTTTTCACGAAGCTTAACGTTCATCTGCGTTTGTGCAGGAACATCAATGTCTTGTGTTTCTGTATAAGAACCTTGTGACAAGGTGCGGGTTAATTGCTCAATACGATCAGTCGATGAATTTTGAGAATCTAACTCAACTAAATCAGCAAATGCGACAGATGCTGCCGAAGCTGCCAGTGAAAACGCTAATAAAATACGGCGCGAATGCATAAAAAAACCTCTTAACTGTTCTTACTTGAAGTTCCTTGTGATCTCTTCCTTGATATCTACTGAAAGGAGCGCATAAGATTAGGGCATAAACATGAAGGAATGATGTATGTCCGAACCTGTGAATCTCTTTCAACAAACAAGAAAACACATAAAAACAGGAAACCTAACGTTTCTCTCAACCCAAGTTGCTGCATGGCAGAAACTTGGCAAACTTATTCAACCTTTACTGCCGCAACCAGAGCAATGGCAGGTGGTTTGTTATCAACAAGGTGTCTTAACCATTACTGGAACGAATCAAGCGATGGTCAGTCAACTTGCTTATTTGCAAAAGCAATACATTACTCAACTGTCACAACTGCATGAACTGAAAGACATACAAAAAATTCAAGTTCGTTTAAGAGTTGAATCTCAAACGCCCCCAAAAAGCGAAAAGCCTTTAAGAACACTTAGTCCAGAAACTCAAGATATGTTACGAGGTGCTGCTGACTTTGTGAGCGACCCTAAGCTTAGCCAAGCTTTGTTACGTTTGGCAAGCAATAAAAAATAATTGTTTGCAGAAAACACCAAAAACTCGTGCTCAAATTTGTGATGAAATTCACATATTATTATTGTTACATTATAACGTAGTAAGAAAAGACAATGACTTATGTCACATGCACAAAAGTGATCGGGCAAGAATTTATGTCATCAAATGTTACAATTTCATAACTGGTTGGATCGCTCTGAACATTGCGTAATAACTGATTATTTAAGGCATGTCCTGATTTATAACCATCAAACTTGGCAATAATTTGATGTCCAAGCAAGTACAAATCCCCCACAGCATCTAAAATTTTATGCCGTACAAACTCGTCCGAGAAGCGCAAACCTTCTTCATTGACCACGCCTGTATCATCTACCCCAATGGCATTATCTAAACTCGCACCCAAAGCCAAATTATTGGCTTTTAAATAGTCCAAATCTTTCATAAAGCCAAAAGTACGTGCGCCACTGACTTCATAGACAAAGGTTTCTGTAGAAAAATCGATGGTGGCAGACTGATATTCTTTTTTAAAGGCAGGATGATCAAAGTCGATGGTGAAATTGAGCTGAAAACCTTCATGCGGACTGAACACCGCACGTTTATCGTCAATTAAAGCTTCTACAGGTTTTAAAATTTTGATGAACTTTTTCGCAGCATCCTGTTCTTTTAAACCACCCTGCATCAACAAATAAATAAAAGGCCCTGCACTGCCGTCCATAATGGGCACTTCAGAGGCAGACACTTCAATAATCAAGTTATCAATGCCCAACCCTGCAATTGCACTCATAACATGCTCAATAGTGCCAACTTTGGCATTATCCTGAACCAAATTCGAGCACATAAATGCTTCTTGAATCAGCATGGCATCGGCTGGAATATCGACAGGCGGATTTAAATCGATACGACGAAACACAATTCCCCCATCGGCATGATGCGGCACAAAGTTGATCAATACTTTTTGACCACTGTGCAGACCAATACCGCTCGCCTTGACGACACGTTGTAGGGTACGTTGTTTCAGCATGTTCTCAATTCATCTAAATTTTAAAACCGCTATACGTTAGCATATTTAGCCATTGATAAAAAACAAAAAAGGCAGTTTAAAACTGCCTTTTCCCGATCACACAATGAAATTGAGGATCTTGTCTTATTTACGCTGCTGATTTTTCAAATAGTCTTGAATACTCATTGGCGTTGGACGCGCAGAGCCTGATGTTGTTGTCGCACTAATTGCAGGCGCAGTTTCTGCCTGCTGACGCTGAATTGCAGGCACATCATCTTCTTCTACTGCCGCTGTTGGTGCTGCAGAAGTGGTTTGTGTCACGGTGCGTTTTGCAGGCTCTGGTGTATCGCCTGTGTTACGCGCTAAACCAGTAGCAATAACAGTCACGCTAATTTCGTCACGCGCTTCAGGATCAAATACCGTACCGTAGAATACTTGGGTTTGTTCGGTATCTGAAAGTTGATGAATCACGTCCATGATCTCTTCGATTTCACCGAAGGTCACATCATCACCACCCGTTACGTTAATCAACAAGCCTTTGGCATTGGCAATGGTTACGCTATCGAGCAATGGGCTACGAATCGCTTGTTCAGCCGCTTGACGCGCACGGTTTTCACCACGACCTGAACCAACACCCATCATCGCATAACCGCGCGTACTCATCGCAGTTTTCAAGTCAGCAAAGTCTAGGTTGATGTGACCTGGACGTACCACCAAATCAAAAATACTGCGTACACCGTTCAACAAAACGTCATCGGCTTTTTTATACGCATCTTTCATTGAAATGTCGCGGTAAACTTTCATTAAACGCTGGTTTGGAATAATGATTAAAGAGTCTACATGCTGTTCTAATGCCGCAATCCCTTTTTCCGCAGAAAGTAAGCGACGCTTACCCTCAAAGTTAAATGGCGTAGTCACCACACCAACAGTCAAAATGCCCATTTCTTTGGCAATTTCAGCCACAACTGGCGCAGCACCTGTACCTGTACCACCGCCCATCCCTGCAGTCACGAACACCATGTCTGTGCCTTCAAGTTGCTGACAGATCAGCTCGCGGCTTTCTTCCGCTGCAGTTTGACCCACTTGAGGATCACCGCCCGCGCCTAAACCACGTGTGCTTTGCTCACCTAGCTGGATTTTGAATTGCGAATTCATGCGATCCAATGCTTGTTTGTCCGTATTGGCACAAACAAATTTTACACCCTGAATATCCGACTCAAGCATGTGCTGCACAGCGTTACCACCTGCACCACCCACACCAAACACAGTGAAACGGGCTTGACCGTTGCTATCGGTTTGATCATCTATAAATTCAAATGAGGCCATGACCTTTAGATTTCCTAATACGTTATTGGCAGTCACTTAAGCCCGTATACTGCCTTGATCTTCATAAAAATTATTTTTAAGAATGCTGTTCAACTTCTGGCTTGTCAAGTACCAGTGATGATCCGTACAACTTCCTAACAATATTCCCAAAAAACTCAACTAAAAAATAGATTTTAACTTTTCGTTCAAGCCAGACCATGCCCGTCCGACACGCCCCCAAACCGATAAGGTTTCAGGGTCTTCATGTTCTACAATCGTGTTTTGAGTATAGTTTTGACTATAAAGCAATAAGCCTGAAGCTGTTGCATATTGTGAACGGCGTAAGGCGGCCTGATGCGGTTCATCGGCATAAACTTGTGAAGGATGATTCCCCAAGTGTGCCGAAACACCCAACATACGACGTACCAAGCTGATCATGCCTTCAATTTGTGAGGCATCACCCGCCAAAACCACACCATGATATAAACCATGAATGGCACCGCTCTTTTCGAGTTCCTGACGAATTTGTGCAAAAATTTCTTCATAACGCGCAATAATAATTTCCGCCAGTTCAATACGGCTAATGGTTTGCGGCCCATCAATGCCCTGAATCTGAATCATGTGATCAGGTTTGACCACTTTCATATCTACACAGCCATACAATAGCTTAATCCGCTCAGCTTCTTCAGTTGTGGTTTGTAACACCGCTGCAATATCGCGGGTGACATGCTCACCACCACGCTGCAAAGTGTGTGCCAAGGCCAAACGTCCATCTAAATAAACTGCAATACTGGTCGTACCTGCGCCAATATCTACCAGACACACACCGTATTCTTTTTCATCTTTAAGCAGACTGGCTTCTGCAGTGGCTAAATTTGACACCACCATTTTTTCGACACCAATATTGGCACCTTTTAAAGCACGGTCTAAATTCTGCATGGTGCTAATAGGCAACATCATCAATTGATAATGCCCCGTCATGCTATGTGCTGACATACGAATTGGGTTTTGTACCCATTCACCCGAATCATCTAAATCGAAACCGAGTGGTACTGCACTCACCAAATAATGGTCTGAGGTGAGGTGACTGGCTTTGGCCAAGTCCAAGGCGCGTACCACTTCACTGGTGGTAATGGTGTGATCACTACTTTCAATAGGTGTGCGACCTGAAGCATAAAAGCTTTTTAGCTCTGCACTAGGAATAGAAATCCATGCCGAATGCACACGGCATTCCGCCATATCTTCCGCTTCTTGCACGGCATTTTTAATTGCAGTAATCACTTTATCGAGACTGACAATTTTTCCCTTACTCATGCCTCGATTACGTGCGGTGGCCATACCAATGACTTGGATATTGTCTGGCGCATGGACCTTAGCAATCAAAACTGAAACTTTGTGCGTCCCAATGTCAATCGCAACAACCGAGGGAACAGCTTCACTCATTTATTCACTACCATTACCAGTATGTTTAATTTATGGCTTAATGCCTCTATTTTTTTAAAGCCCAATATTATGGCTTTGCTCTTATTCCCTCTGCAATGCTTGTGTCATCAATCGTTACAACAAAGTGACCATTTGCAATTTTTGGCGGAATTGAGTTTTTCCATTGAATGGCTAAACCATTGCGATAACGCAAATCGATGGCGGATATTTTAGACCATACAGGTTTCAAATCACTTTGTGCAAGATGCCCCAAGCGCTGCAGCTTACTCATGGTTTGATCTTTATCTACAATAACACGTAGACCTGAATCAAACTGCATAAACCACGTCATACGTTCTGTTAAATATAGTTCTTTTAAACGATCGTTGACGGGTAAGAATAATTGGTTAATTTCATTATAACGACGCATCATCATTTTAGATTGATGCGTTGGCCCGTGTAATAACGGTAAATGTTGATTATTTTGTGGCGTGACCTCGGTAAAGACTTCACCGCTGTCACTGAGCAAACGACCTGTCCCCCAACGTGCAATTGGATGACGCGGCATAACCCGCACACGAATAGCATTCGGCCACGCACGTGAAACCACCACTCGATCTACCCAAGACAACTCCAAAGCGGTATCGCGGATTTGCTCTAGGTCAGAGGTGAAATAGTTCTTGGTCATTACAGGGTTCACATGCGTCATCACTTGGCGGTGTTCCGCATCTGAACGTGTACCCACTACATCTAGCTTGGCAATTTGTGCATCGGTCATGACTTTGTATAGCCCGTACGCACCCACTGCCAACACGAGCACCGCAACGCACAGCATTACCCAACCGCCAAAATGAATCAGCTTTTCTTTGGCTGTTGGCGGTTTGTCATGAATCGAGGTAATCGCTGCCCGTTTACGGCGCAAGGATGCAGGAAGTTGAGCCATATTTAGTGTGCTTCACCTGTAAGGGTTTGTGCCAAAATTGCCACACACAGCTCATCAAAACTATAGCCGACTGCATTTGCCGCTTTCGGAACTAAAGAGTGGCTGGTCATTCCCGGCACGGTATTCACTTCCAATAGCCAGAAATTGCCGTTCTCATCTTGCATGGCATCAATACGACCCCAGCCACTTGCACCCACGGCTTGGAAGGCACGTAATGCCAAAGCTTGTAACTGTTGCTCTTCGGCAGTGCTTAAACCACACGGAATACCGTATTGCACATCATTACGTTGATATTTGGCTTCATAATCATAGAACGCCACATCTTTCGGTGGTTCTAAACGAATAATCGGTAAAGCCTGACCATTTAACAGCACGATGGTAAATTCACGTCCTGTAATCCATTTTTCAGCCATAACAATAGCGTCATGTGCAGTTGCTTTCGCTACAGCATCGGCAAAGTCTTCTACTTTTTCGACTTTGCTCATGCCAATACTTGAACCTTCATGTACAGGCTTGATGATGAGTGGTAAACCCAATTCGGCAACCACGTCTTCAATATTGGAATCTTTGCTAACAATACGATATGGCGCAGTTGGCAAGTCAGAACCTTGCCAAATTTGCTTGGTCTTCACTTTGTCCATGCCAATGGCTGAACCTTGCACGCCCGTACCCGTGTATGGAATATTCAACCATTCCAAAACACCTTGAATTTGACCATCTTCACCACCGCGCCCGTGTAACACAATAAAGGCACGATCATAATTGACCAATTCGGTCACGCTACGTGTTTGTGGATCAAATGCTTCTGCATTGACCCCAGAACGTAGCAGTGCTTCGAGTACTGCTTGACCGCTGTCTAGAGAAACCTCACGCTCAGCAGATTTTCCACCCAATAACACGGCAACTTTGCCGAACTTTGAAGCATTTGACACGTTTATATCCTTAAACTTTAAACTGGTCGATCAAATTCAAACATCACAGGTTGTGATTATTTTAAATATAAATGGTTTTGTGCAAGCTCGATTGAAATCGCCCCCACATTACCTGCACCTTGGGTCAATAACAAGTCATTGGCCTGTAACACTTGTTTCACAATATTCGGTAGGTTGCCGTCATTTGGATCGACCAAAATTGGCTCAACCTGACCACGCAAACGAATACTGCGTGCCAAAGTACGGCTATCTGCGCCAACAATTGGTTTTTCACCCGCAGGATAAACATCGAGCAATAACAATTGATCGACTTGTGACAACACTTCCACAAAGTCATCAAAACAGTCACGGGTGCGACTAAAACGGTGTGGCTGGAACAACATCACCAAACGGCGATCAGGATGACTTTGACGCGCAGCTTTAATGGTGGCTTCCACTTCTTTCGGGTGATGTCCGTAGTCATCTACCAATTTCACATTGCCGTCTGCTACCGCAAACTCACCTTGTACTTGGAAACGACGACCGACACCGCTAAAGCCTTCTAAAGCACGGCAAATTGCACCATCAGAAACGCCTTCATCGGTGGCAATTCCAATTGCAGCCAAGGCATTCAATACGTTATGCAGCCCCGGTTGATTCACCGTCACGCGTAACGGTTCGCGGTCTTTACGCAGTACAGTAAAGTGTGTGCGCATACCGTCTTGATCAACATCAACGGCACGAATATCGTTGTCTTCATTAAAACCATAGGTCAATACAGGGCGCCCGATACGCGGCATGATTTCACGAATATTGGCATCATCACCACACACCACAGCCAAACCGTAGAATGGCAGTTTGTGCAAAAATTGAATAAAGGTATCTTTTAAGGTATCGAAACTACCACCATAGGTGTCCATGTGGTCGGCATCAATATTGGTCACCACAGCCGCCATTGGCTCTAGGAATAAGAACGATGCATCAGATTCATCGGCTTCTGCCACGATATAACGGCTAGCACCCAATGCTGCATTGACCCCAGTACGGTTTAGCAAACCACCAATCACGTAAGTTGGATCCATGTTTTCTTCGGCCAACATACAGGTGATTAAACTGGTAGTGGTGGTTTTACCATGTGTACCCGCGACTGCAATACCATGACGGTAACGCATCAACTCGCCCAGCATTTCAGCACGACGCACCACAGGAATACGGGTGTCAATTGCTGTTTTAATTTCTGGGTTTTCTGGGTCAATTGCAGTAGACACCACCAACACATTGGCGCCTTTAATATTCTCTGCCGCATGCCCAATATAAACCTTGATGCCGTTTTCTTCTAATTGCGCTGTGGTTTTTGAAGCTTTGATGTCTGAACCCGACACTTTATAGCCTTGGTTTTTCAAGACTTCGGCAATACCACACATCCCCGCGCCACCAATACCCACAAAATGAATGTGTTTGATACGGCGCATTTCAGGCACTTTGATTAATTTTTTCGCTTGATCAGCGGGTGTAGAAGGAGACATATTTTACTCGAACAATGCTTGAATAAGACGAACCACGTGTTGAGTTGCATCAGGCTGCGCCTGCTGACGGGCTTTGACCGCCATTTCAGACAACAATTGACGATTCATTAACGGGGTTAATAATGTTGTTAAACTTTCAGGTGTCATGCTGGCTTGCGGACAGATTTTTGCTGCACCAAGATCGGCTAAAAACTTGGCATTGGCAGTTTGGTGATCATCCACCGCACTAGGCAATGGTACAAATACTGCTGCAACACCTGCAGTCGCGACCTCGGTTACCGTGAGTGCGCCCGCACGACAAATAATTAAATCGGCATCACTATAGGCTTTGGCCATATCTTCAATAAAAGGCTGTACCTCAACCTGTAAATGGTCAGGCTTGTGTGCATAACGTGCCTGCGTCGCTTCGGCATGGTTTTGCCCACATTGATGATAAACATCTAAAGCGACATTTAGTTGCTTTAACGCTTCAGGTACACATTCATTTAAGGCTTGTGCACCTAGTGAACCACCCACAATTAAAATACGAATTGGCAAGCCTGCTTTTTCACGTTCCTGATAGCGCCATGCAGGGCTTAAGGTCGCAGTGATTTCTTCACGAACAGGGTTGCCTGTGGTGACAATTTTGTTACTGTTTGGAAAGGTATTTGGGAAAGCCTGACACACGGTTTTTGCCACACGTGACAATTGAGTGTTGGTAAAACCCGCAACTGCATTTTGTTCGTGAATCAGCACAGGAATACCCAAAGCACGTGCTGCCAAGCCACCTGGCCCTGCCACATAACCACCAAAACCTGCAACAGCATCAACTTTTAATTGCTTCATGTAACGCACAGCACTGAGCGTTGCGCCTAAAATTTTAAATGGTGCAGCCAGTTTACGGATCAAACCGTTGCCACGTACACCTTGAATATTAATTTGGTAAATTGGGATATTATGATTTTTAAGCAGACGATTTTCCATGCCCGTTGGGGTCGCCAACCATGACACTTGAATCCCTTGTTGCTGTAATTGTTTTGCGACGGCCAAAGCGGGAAAAACATGTCCACCTGTACCTGCGGCCATCATCATGACATGTTTAGGCTGTTGTTGCTGTGCGTCAGTCACGGTTTAATTCTTCAACTCAAAATAAGGCAAATAAAAATCTTGTATAAGCTATCAATTGTAATCACAAACGCATGGGCTTGAAAGGTTATTTACTTTTTTTCACCAAGTGCTTGATTGTTTTTTTCTACAGATTTTCAAGTTTAAACTAGTTTTATTATTAATCTACGGAAAATGTTAAGTTTTATTCAATTTTACCTGCTTTGATTGATCTATTTTGCAAAGTGTTTAAGTTGTTTTTTGTATCCACGTCTCTAAAAACAAGGCCGCTTTCAAATAGAAAACGGCTTTTGTATTGATACAGTGAGCATAAAGCCCAAACTTAGTTGGGACGACCTGCTTCAAGTACGGTAAATAAATCATCGGCAATGGATGTACCAAACTGTGCATCAATTTCACGAATACACGTTGGACTGGTCACGTTGATTTCAGTGACATAGTTGCCAATCACATCTAATCCGACAAAAACCAAGCCTTTTTCACGTAAAAATGGCCCGACTTTGGCGGCAATGGCTTTGTCATTTTCAGTCAATGGACGTGCTTCGCCTAAACCACCTGCAGCTAAGTTGCCACGCACTTCGCCATTTTGTGGAATTCGTGCCAAACAATAAGGCACAGGCTCACCATTAACCATGAGGATGCGTTTATCACCATCTACAATTTCTGGAATATAGCGCTGCGCCATGATTGGCTGAGTGCCGTTGTTGGTCAGAATTTCAATGGTTGAGCCAATATTGACCCCATCTTGGTACAAACGGAAAATTCCCATGCCGCCCATGCCATCGAGCGGTTTAACGATCACATCACCATGTTGCTGAATAAATTCACGAATCAGGCTTTGTTGTGAAGTGACCAATGTCGGAACTTGTAGTTCTGGGAATTGAGTCGCAAACAGCTTTTCATTACAGTCACGCAGGCTTTGCGGCTTGTTGATGATCCATGCGCCTTCGCGTTCAGCTTGCTCTAAAATATATGTGGTATAAACGAAATTCATGTCAAAAGGCGGGTCTTTACGCATGAGAATGACATCATAATCAGCTAAGGATTCTTTGCGTTTTTCGCCCAATTCGTAATAATGGTTATAATCTTCAAAGACTTTGAGCGATGCAATCAGACCAAATGCCTTGCCCTGATCAATATATAAGTCTTGCTGTAATGCATAGCCCAAGGTATGCCCACGACGGCTTGCCGCCCATAACATCGCCATGGTTGAGTCTTTTTTCAAATTGACACTTTCGATGGGATCCATCACAACAAGTACGCGCATATTTCGGTGCTCTTTTGAAGAATTGAATAAGCAAAAGTATAGCGGAGTTTGGCTTTGGTTTTGCTGCAATTTTCGTAACGCTTTATCCACGATCATCATGCACTTAGGAGTATGCGATGCAACAAGCGATTATTGGTTTTCATTTAGATGAAGAAAATGATTGGGTCGCAGATTTGGCCTGCGGTCATGGGCAGCATGTGCGGCATAATCCACCGTGGCAAAACCGCCCGTGGGTAATCACAGAGCAAGGGCGCAAGGAAAAGTTGGGGGTGATGCTGGAGTGTAAGAAGTGTGAGGAGGAATTGGAGTGGGTTTTGGATAAGAGATTTTAGGTTAAAAAGATAATCAAACGACCCATGAAGCGGGGCTTTCGTATAACGACCACGATTATGTTAAATCGAAAATTTAAGTATATTTTCTTAGATGATAATTGTGCTGACACCGTCAAATTAAAGATAGTATGGGCGCCCCAAACTCATCTACAAGTTCAATATCAGCAGCTTTTAAACGATCTAATGGATCCCCTGTTTTTAAACACCATCCATCAGGCATTTTGTTTTTTAAGCCACATGTCTTGGAATCTAATTTTTTTTGCTCGTCATGAGTAATATAAGCTATGCCTAAATTTCGTTTGAGAATCGTTGATAATTCTTGATTTGATAATTGATCGGTTTTTATTAAACCCCATAAACCATTGAAAAGATAAGACATAGGTACGATGTGTTCTTTTCTTGCAGGAATAGAGCCCACAGGTAAATTTTGAAAAACAGGATTAGAGTATCCCTTAAAAATTAATTCATCTTCTGGATGAACTAATCTCTCTATAAATCTGGAGTGATATCCCCAAGACTTTTGAATATTAGCTTGAAATACCATTATATTTTTAAGGTGTTGAATGACAAGATCACAAGTATTATCTAAATACTGATTAATATATTCTTTATTTTTCATTGAAAGACATCGCTCATAATATTTTTAAGAATAAGCTATTCTAAAATCGACATCATACACCTTTAACACATCACGAAAATTATTCCACATAATTCAGTCCACTGCATACAAAAAAAGCCCAAACCTACAGATCTGGGCTTTTTATAAACTTGTTACGTTCCGCGCTAAATTATTAATCAACGCTCAATATTATCATTAAAGAGAATTGATAAGACTTAAATCCCATACTTCACACGGTACGCTTCCATTTTCGCCAAGGCATCTTTTTCACCTTTAGCATCCAAATAATTCATTAAATCTTTCATGGTAATTAAAGCATGCACAGGAATTTCCAACTCTTTTTGCACTTCCTGAATAGCAGACAAATCGCCCTGACCTTTTTCTTGACGGTCTAAAGCCACCAATACGCCCGCAATTTGTGCGCCTGCATTTTTCAAAATAGTCACCACTTCACGAATAGCCGTACCCGCAGTAATCACATCATCAATAATCCAAACTTTTTTGCCCTCAACCGCAGCACCCACCAACACACCGCCTTCGCCATGATCTTTGGCTTCTTTACGGTTAAACCCCCACGGCACACTTACGCCATGATTTTGCGATAAAGCCACTGCTGTAGCTGCCACAAATGGAATACCTTTATAGGCAGGCCCGAAAATAACATCTACATTTTTGCATTGCATGAGTTGATCTGCATAGCCCGAAGCCAATAGCGATAAAGCTTCGCCATCATTCAACAAACCTGCGTTAAAAAAATAAGGACTCACACGACCCGATTTTAAAGTAAACTCACCAAATTTAAGCACACCACGTGATAAGGCGAGTTCGATAAAAGCTTGCGGGTTAAATTGAGCTGGCGATGTCATGAGGTGCTCCAAATTAATACATTGAGGTAAGACCTGAGCATGATACCAAAGAGTAGCTATCCGAGTGATCAAAAAATTCTTCGAGTGGTTTCAATTAACGTCAATGGGTTGCGTTCATCGGTAAGCAAAGGCTTACTCGAATGGTTGGAAAAGTCTGAAGCAGACGTGATTTGCATGCAGGAAAGCCGCATCACACACGCCCAATGGACCGATAAATTTAAGCCAGAAGGCTGGCACACGCATCTTTTCCCTGCAGAACGCGCAGGCTACGCAGGGACAGCTATTTATAGCCGTTTGCCGTTTGTTTCTGTGCAAAATGGTTTAGGCTTTGAATTGGCCGATTCTCAGGGTCGCTTTATCAGTGCTGAATTTGATGTAGGACTGGATCACCCAATTTACATCTGTTCACTGTATTTGCCTTCTGGCTCTTCGGGTGAAGAAGCCCAAATGCGGAAAGATCACTTTTTAGAAGAGTATCAAAAAATTCTAAAACAGTGGCGTGAAGACAATAAATCGATCATTGTCTGTGGCGATTACAACATTGTGCATAAGCGCATTGATATTAAAAACTGGTCAGGTAACCAAAAGTCTTCAGGTTGCTTACCGCATGAACGTGCATGGTTAGATCATATTTATAATGACTTGGGCTATGTCGATACCTTCCGTGAAGTACGCCATGAAGCAGAGTTGTATTCTTGGTGGTCAAATCGCGGGCAAGCCCGTGCCAAGAACGTTGGTTGGCGGATTGATTATCATGCCTGTTCACCCGACTGGAAAGCACGCACTGTCAATGCTTGGGTGTATAAAGAAGAATGGTTTAGTGACCATGCTCCCGTGATTATTGATTATAAGATTTAGGGTCTATTGACATTTCATAAATGGTTTGCGCTGTAGGCTAAAACTGAGCAGATCAGGCATGAAACGCAGGGAATAGTGGGTCTATTGCCAAGTTTCATAACGCAATCTGAGAAAGTTTTAGCCACAGCCTGAGCAAAAACAAGCACTGCTTTGTTTGCAGCGCAAGGCGCAGCGAAGGACGAGCATATTTTTTTGCTGCTATTGCGTTATGTGCCAGTCATTTAGAATGGCTAAATTTCCTGTCCCATGCCTTATATCAGCTAAAAATATGCGTCGTCGCAAACATAGACGAATTGTCAATAGTCCCTTATTCACACAAATTTCACAGCCTACACGAGTGAACAGTTGTTCACTCAACTGAGGTTCAATTCGCACATAATCTGTCGACTTTGTGTATTTATCTTCAAGTCGATTCAGCGCATTATTGCATCACGGCAAAGGGACAGTCAGGATGACACAAAAGGATTGGAAGCCGAAGGATGGAAAATAAACTAACTGGTTTTGGTTAGTTTCAAGGATGTAACAATGGACGTTAAAATGAGACCCGCATAATCAGGATGATTAAATGCGGGTTTTCTCTTTTTATCATCTTATTTTCTGTTTTGCGCTATTACTGTTGTTCTTCACTGTATTTTTTATTTTCACTTGAGTCTATTTTTATCAAGTTTTTCATTTTATTCTGTTTATGCGTCCCATTTTAGAGCGATCAAGTGTCAATTTGGTGACATCGGTATGACGTATTGATGACAAATACCATTTAAACAGCCAGTCATTGTTCACTGCAAGTTTCTAGCACTTAGCGCTGTTTTGGGCTAGGCTATAGCCAGTTTGATGATATTAACGTGAAAAAAATATGTTAAAAATTTATGGGATTAAGAACTGCAATTCAATGAAAAAAGCCTTCGATTTACTCAATGAATTGGGGCTAAGTTATGAGTTTCACGATTATAAAAAACAAGGGATCGATGCCGACACTGTCAAAAGTTGGTTAGATGCGCTTGGGCAAGATGTAGTACTGAATAAAAAAGGCACCACTTGGCGCAAACTCAGCGAAGCAGAACAGCAAGCTGCTTTGGCCAGTGAAGCCAACTTAATTGAAGCACTTTGCACTCACACCAGTTTAATTAAGCGTCCTGTCTTAAAAACTGAATCAGGCTTTATTGCGGGTTTTGATGAAGCGGCTTATCGTGCTTTAGGTTAAGTTTAAAAAAATACCAATAAAAAACCTGCTCACATGGAGCAGGTTTTTTTATATCCTGTGCAATATGATTTCAACTGCACAGGTGGAATACATGCTTAGTTCGCACGAATCCATGTTTGGTTACGACCCAATGCCGCTACACCAATGAAACCACGCAATTCCAGTTTCTTACCACCATCGGCAAGTTTACCTTTTAGCTTGTAGGTTTTACCTGTTTGCGGGTCAAGAATTGAACCACCATCGTAGCTCGTGCCGCCTGTATTTTTCAGACCGCGAACAATGGTCAAACCTTTGAGTGATTTGTTGTGATACGGACCTTCACATTTTGTACAGGCATTTTCTTCACCAGGCGTTAAAATTGACTGAATGCTTGCGGTTAAAGTTCCATTTTTTTGCTCAGTAAATCTTACCGTGGCTTTGGGTTGTTTGGTTTTGTCGTCAATTGTTTTCCAAACTGTGCCGTTAAGCGGATCTGCAGCATTGGCCAAAGCGCTTAAACCTAACAGCCCGAATGCAAGTGCAATTTTTTTCATTGTTTTGTTTCCCTGGTCTACTATCAGACAACTTTATTATTAAAAAGTCACAACAAATTTGCAATTTTTGAATGTGACCGTTTAGTGTACCCTTGTAAATTATGTTGGTAAATACACAAATATCCGATCAAATAAAGAACAAGATGGAAAAATCATGAAGATTAACCCCATGTGGAAACAAATTATTACAGAGCAGTTTTTAAAAACCACCATTCGCAAACCAAGCCAATTTAATTTACCCCCCAATTCTGTACGTTTTGCACTAGAACAAATGTGCCGTTTATTTCCCATGCAAAAGTCGGTGCAGGTACGCGCGCTGCGTTTAGCAGGTCTGCATGCCGAAGAATTAAAACCACAGAATGCTGCAACACAGCTCATTTTTCATATTCATGGCGGGGCTTTTTTTCTGGGTTCGTTAAATACCCATCGAGCATTTTTGAGTCAAGTTGCGGCACGCACCCAAATGCAAGTGATTCATGTCGATTATCCGCTTGCACCTGAGCATCCTTTTCCACATGCTTTGGAAGCCGTGTTTGATGTCTATCAAAGTCTGTTGGCGCAAGGTATACACGCCAAAGATATTATTTTGTCAGGAGATTCTTGCGGTGCAAATTTAGCGTTGGCGCTAGCTTTAAAAATACGTGATGAGCAATTGCCGCAAGTGAGTGGCTTAATGCTGCTGTCACCATTTTTAGATTTAACCCTCACCAGTGAATCCTTGCGTTATAACAGCAAGCATGATGCCCTGCTGTCAATTGAAACGCTGGAAACAGGCATTGATTACTATGTACCGCCTGAACTTGATCGGGCAGACCCGCAAATTTCGCCATTGTTTGATGATTTACATGAATTACCACCAGTTTTAGTACAAATTGGCTCTAAAGAAATTTTGCTGGATGATGCAACACGTTTTAAAGAAAAAGCCGAACAGGCAGGCGTAGAAGTGCATTACAAACTCTACACGGGTATGTGGCACAATTTTCAAATGTTTTCACCGTGGTTTGAAGAAGCCAAACGTGCATTGGCAGATTTAGCAGAGTTTGCACATCGGCAAGATCAGAGCTAAGTTCAACCATAACAAGGCTTTGCTAACCAACCCTTTTAGCCGATCCATCTATATAAAAAAAGCTCAGCACCCTCAAGGCACTGAGCTTTTTTTATTGAAATAGTGGGTTAAATCGCCTGAATTTTTTGCATCGCATTGGCAACAGCTTGGTCTTTAAATTCCGACATACTCACCCCTTCAGCGCGAATAATTTCTACATCATTCACCCCTGTAAAGTTGAAGATGGTTTTCAAGAAATCTTCCTGAAAATCGGCAGGGCTGTTATCACCATACACACCGCCACGGCTACTGGCGATATAGGCTTTTTTCTCACCCGCCAAGCCTACAGGCCCTTGCTCGGTATATTTAAAGGTCTTACCTGCCACGCTGATGCGATCAATCCATGCTTTTAAAGTTGAAGTCAAACCAAAGTTATACATGGCTGCACCCACCACCACGACATCGGCATCAATATATTGTTGGATGATTTTTTCACCCAAAGCCGCTTGTTCTGCATCCTGCCCCATTAAAATTTCGGCAGTTAAGTGCGGAATCGGCTGTTGTGCCAAATCTAAATAATCGACCTGTGCATTGCTATTTTTTGCAGTCAATTGTTGCACAATCGCTTGGCTTAACTGACGTGAAACTGAGTTTTCACCTAAAATACTCGAGTCGATGTGTAAAATTTTCATGGGGATGCTCCAATCTTGTATTCATTTAATAACGCTATTTTAATCGTGCAGCGTAAATAGAATAATTGGGAAAACTAAGACACTATGTTTTATTTTTGGAACAAAAAAGACCACTTTACCGCACAAAAACTTCCGCAGTATTTTTCCTAATCCTGCTTTTTCCAAGTCATTTTGCTTGCTTTTGATAAGGCTCTAAATAATTAACCCACATCGGTTCTTGTAAAGCTGCCTGCACCCAAGCCTGCATGGCAGGATGTTGCATCACCCGCTGCATATAGTGTTGGCTTTCTGCGCTCACAGGCAAAGCATAGCTCATAAAACGCGTCACCACAGGAGCATAAAACGCATCGGCAATGCTAAATTCACCACACAAGAAACCATCTGCTGCAGGACGTGCCGACCAAATGTGTTCAATGCGTGCCACATCCTGCCTTAAACCCGAATGTTCTTGCCATAATTTTGTACCCACTTCTGCTAAATTGGCGCGAATATTCATGCCACATAAACTGCGTAAATCGGTAAAACCACTGTGCATTTCTGCGCTGATGCTACGCGCCCAAGCGCGTTGCTGTACATCACGCGGCCAAAGTGCCTGTTCAGGATATTGCTCTGCCAAGTATTCACAAATGGCGAGAGAATCCCAAATCAACATGCCCTGATCTAACAAGGCAGGCACTTTACCATTGGGGTTAATTTCTAGGACACGTTGTTTAAAATCGCCCTCACCACGCTCGCATGGAAAGTTCAGTTGTATTTCTTCAAAAGCCAAATCAAACGCCTTCAGTACCAACCACGGGCGCATCGACCAGCTCGAATAATTTTTATTGGCAATATACAGCTGCATCATGGCGATGACTCCTGTGTGGTTTGAAGTTGCTGCAGTTGATTTAACAAGGTGCTTTCGTTAAACGCACCCGTTAAACGCAGACTGCGAATTTCTTGTTGTTGTGCATCCAAAAATAAAAAGGTAGGTGGCCCTAAAATTTCCCATTTATTCAGCAAAGCTTGATGACTGGCATCGTAATGGCTTAAATCGAGTTTAATTAAATAAAATTCTGCAAGTGCCTGTTTTACAGTGGAAGATGTCAATACCTGTTGCTCAATCGGACGGCACGCCACACACCAATCGGCATAGACATCTATAATCATGCGCTGATTTTTCGGAGCTTGGGCAAGTAACTGTTGTAATTCCGTTGCAGTCGTTGCACGGTGCCATTCTAAAACCGCATCGTTTTCCTGCGGCCAAAAACGCTGGCTGTGTTGATATTGGTTATAAATCAGATACGGCACCACCACCAATAACGCACTCAGATACATCGCCCGCAGCACACCATGATAGCCGCTCAAACGATGCAGCACATAGCCGACAAAACCCAGTCCAAGTGCCAAACTAAGCCATTGCATCCATGCTTCACCCAATAAAGGACGAATAAAATACAACGCCAATGCCAACATAATAAAGGCAAACAGCACTTTGACTTGATGCATCCACAAACCTGCGCGTGGTAAAGCTTTTGCCCCAAGCACACTGGCCAATAATAACGGCGTACCCATACCAAAACCGAGCGTAAATAACAGCAACGCCCCCTGCATCTGACTTTGGGTTTGTGAAATAAACAATAACGCCCCTGCCAGTGGTGCAGTCATACATGGGCCAACTAAAAGTGCCGACAACATGCCCATGAGTGCAGCACCTGCCAAATTACCGCCTTTTTGCATGGATTGTGCCTGATCTAGTCGATTGACCCAAGCACGCGGCAACTTGATTTCAAACAGTCCAAACAGATTTAAGGCAAACAGCACAAACAGCAAACTAAAAGCAATTAAAGTCGCAGGTTGCTGCAACCAGCGCTGAAAATTCAAACCTGCGGATGACGCAATTAAACCCAATATGGCATAGACCATTGCCATGCTACAGACAAAGACCAGTGCAATCGTCCACGCTTTGACACCTTTATGTTCACGCACCAACAAGGAGGTCAAAATCGGTAGCATCGGCAAGGAGCATGGGGTAAAGGCCAATAAAACCCCTAAACCCAAAAACAGCAGCAAGCCATAGGCAAACGAACTTTGTGCCAGTTTTTCTGACCATATTTGATCTTGTGCTGTGATGGGTTGTGCTGCTGCAGGACTTGTTGAAGATGCTAGCGTGGAGTTGGTCTGAGTTGTCGAAAACACATTCTGGGTTGGGTTACTGTGTCCACCCCACAGATTTTTTTGTGCTGCGCTTTGATTGTCTAAAATCACCAAACCAGTGCTGTCTGTCTGAAATTCAATGCGCTGTGGTGGATAACAAAGTCGATCTTGCGCACAACCTTGCCAGCTCACTTGATAGCGCTGTGCAGCCTGCGTGGGAATTTTAAAACTGACTTGTTGATAATAAACCTGAGTATGTCCATAGTTTTCATCATAAACATCTTCTGCGGGAGGCAACTCTAAAGCCAGTATTTGCTGTCCATGCTCAACCTTAAATTGATGCTGATACAAATAATACTGTTCAGGCATGTTCCAACGCAGTTCAGCTTGCTGGGGATTGACCGATTCAACGCTAAACTGAAAGGCTTGTTCGGGTGGGAGTAAAGGTGCTTCTGCGTGTAGGCTTAACGAACACAGCAAAAATAGACTTGCGAGCAGACAAGATAAGCCCTGCGCCACATAACGTAAAATATCAGCCATTAGATCAACAGCAGCTTGCCAAAAGGTCTGAAATAAGGACTGCTTCATGTTCTGCTCGCCTCGGCATGAACTTTATTAGGATGAAAACGAATCTGCAGCAAGCTTGATGAGTTTAGCCTGCTGCAACATACAACGTATTTTAAAGCTTTAAATGGTTTAAATGGCTTAGAACAAGAACGCCATACCTAAACCTGCATGGTAACTTTTATCTGCACCGTCTAAATCTACACCGACACTGGCATCCAGTTGAGTGCGTTCATTCAGTGCGTAAATCACCCCCGAAGTTAAGCCATATTCATTGTCCTGACTTTCTGCTTTACGATAGACCAATTCTGAAAAACCTGACCATTGATCGCTTAAACGATACTGAATATTGGGAATTGCTGTAACCGCCCAATCGCTATTTTGTACATCGTAACGCATGTTGATGCCTGTTTTTAACAGCTCACTGTATTGATAGCTGACTGCCGTACCCAAGCTATAAATATCATCTTCTTCGCTAAAGCCATCATTGCCTGTGGCAATTAACGCTTGCAACAACACGGCCATAGAAAGTTTGTCATCATTTAAGTCAATGGCTTGTTTCAAACCAATGCTGACATCGCCCAAACCATCTTCTTCAACCGATTGACCTGCGGTTTTGCTTTTACTCCATGCAGGACCTTGCCAGCCCAGCTGTAACTCTAAATCTTGCGCCAAACCTGTACGTAACAGCATGTCAGCATTAAGGCGAGTAGTTTTAACTTTTTCGCCCGAAGCATCGTTACTTTCTTGATAACTTGCACTTGGCAAAGCCTGTTCCCAAGCCAGTTTCCCTACAGGTGTAATACCCGTACTCATTCCTGCACCAGGACGATCAAACTCAAAATCTGCCGCGCTCACCTGCATGCTGATGCCTGCCGCCACGATTAACCCAACTGTTTTTAATGCTGACATATTTTTATCTCTGCTCTTAGGCCAATTCTTTGCTCATTTTTGCGCCATAACGACGCAACAATTCTAAAGTCTGCTGTTCTTCTAGCAAAGCATCCGACCACTGAATTTCATCAAAATCACAATCAAACAATAAATCACTAATTGAAGATAAAATCGTTAAACCATCTTCATCTTTGCTGTTCGGATCGACTTTTTCATCTAATAAACGCTGTACCGCAGGAACACATGCTGCAGAAGCCGCATCCCACAATGGGCCGTAAATTTCTTCGGCATCCCATAAGTGCAAATTCACTTTGGCTTGAATCAATGCCTCTAAAATATCTAAATGCACTTGCAAATCTTGCTGTTTTTGCTGCTCTGTGAGTGGCTGACCTGCTTCGTATGCTTCGCAGACTTTTTCCCACCATTGAAATAAACCATCTGACCAGACTGAAATCACAGGGCCTTTTTCGGCATCCATAAAGTTAGGGTCTAAACCGTCTGCCAATAGGCGTTGCACTTGGGCAAGGTCTAATTCTTCTATTGCTTGCACCAAGACTTGTTGTTGCGCAGTTAACATGCAGAGAGCTCTCTTATTCAATGTTTAATTTAGAACTATTATGCCCAATAAAGCGACATTTGTATGAGATAAATGTCAGCAAATCGTGAATTTAGTGCATTGGCTGCATGCAAACACAAAAAAGCCCCGCAAAATTTGCGAGGCTCTTGGAATCTGTCTGATCCTTATTCGTCGTCGCCACCAACATCTGTATCTACAAATTCTGGGCGAGCACCACGAGGATTCTCATTTTTCTCAAACGCATGTTCTAGGCTGCGTTTTAAACGGTCAATCGCACCGTGAATGGCTGTATCAATATTATGACCACGATGATTCACAACCACTGGTTTTAAACCTGCTGGACGTGCTTCAATCATACAACGAATGTCGTCATCACCGCCTTTTTCACCATTTTCATCACTAAAATGCACTGAAAAATGGGTAATACGCTCACTGTGGCGTTGGAATTCATTATTCAGTTCTTCACGAACGTAACTAATTAATCGATCACTGTTTTGAATGTTTTTATCGGTACGGATTTCAATGTTCATGATTTCATCCTCTTGCGTTCGTTATTTCTGAATCTTGTTGTGCCAAAATCTTACACATAATTTTATATATATGTTTTGGCGTGTTTATAATGTGCTGTTTTTACAGCATAAAGTACATCTTCAACTTAGTTTGGAATCACTTCCTCCTACGTGAATGATGAACACTTTTAATTCTGCAGAACCGTGTCCCTATACCTTGAATATCGGGCCTATCTGAAAAATATGCAAGCAATATTTATAGAAAAGCAGCAAAAGAATAACCCTTTTATCACCAATTTCAGCTTAGATGCTCAATAAGCGATCAATTTGGATAGCACCATGTTGTTCAATCTATTGCCAATAAGAAACTTGATGCTTTTAAAGGGTTTAGTTACATCTGCAATATTCGCCTTTGCATTTTGACCATTGGTTTTAAATCGTTTAAAAAACACCCAACCCAAAAACTGATAAAAAACACCCAAAAATGACCCGTCAATAATCGAATTTTGCTTTATTTTTGCTAAAGAATCTGTATCCTTGAAACGCTTTTATTGGGGTCTATTTTTATGAAACTTACACATATTGCTGCGCTGTGCGCAATCTCCACTGCTGCAACTTTTACGCAAGCTGCACCGATTTGGCAAGATTTTAGCGTGACAGGTTTATACGGTGAAAATTACAAATCACCTTTTTTAACTGGCGATCAAGAGATTGAACAAAGCACTGTAACTTTTGAATACGCTGCTGGTTTTAAATATGGTGATTTTTTTGCCTTTGCTGACCGTTCAAACAATGATGTAGATGGCAATGACACTTACTTTGAAGTATCACCACGCTTAAGCTTAGGCGCTGTTTCTGGTCAAAAACTTGCCTTTGGTCCAATTAAAGATGTTTTAATTGCAACCACTTGGGAAGGTGGCGAAGGCTTTAACAATTACCTATACGGTATTGGTTTTGATCTTGAGCTTCCATATTTCAAATATGCGCAATTGAACTTCTACAAAGCAGATAATGATAAAGATATCTCTCAAGATGATTATCAAATGACGTTTGCTTACGGTCTTCCATTTAAAGTCGGTGCTGAAGACTTTTTAGTAGATGGTTTCCTTGATTGGTCTACTGCAGAAGATGACCACGCTAGCGAACTCAACTGGACTACACAATATAAATGGAATGCAGGCAAACACATTTCGCCAAATACACGTTTATATGTCGGTATCGAACACTCTGTTTGGAACAACAAATACGGTAATAAATCAGGCATCAATCAAAACGATGTCAGCGCATTGGTCAAATACCATTTCTAAGCTGTATTTTTCTCTGTTCAAAAAAGCAAGACTTCGGTCTTGCTTTTTTATTGGTCATTAAAATAGTTTCCAATAAATATGCTTTGCTCATAACCATGCAACCCATTTGTACTTAGCGCAAAACTCCGCTACATTGAGTTAAATTTCAAATAAAAAGCACTGTGAAGCCCACATGCAAAAAACCGATTTCATTATTCTGCTGTTTTGTGCGATTGCTGCAATTTTGCATGGCATGAGCGGTTTTGGTTTTCCTATGCTCAGTACGGCTGCGGTGGCGATGTTATATCCACTCAGTACTGCGGTTGCTTTGGTTCTGATTCCCTGTTTGCTTCTCAATATCTACATGCTGCGGGGCGATGCCACACAATCTATATTCAGCAGTTTATATGGCTACTGCAAAAAATATTGGGGTTTAATCTTCAGTGCGCTGATTGGCAGCTATTTGGGCGTCAGTTTGCTGCTCATTCTGAACGAAGGTTATTTAAAATTGGCAATGGGCGTACTGATTTTATTGTACGTGGCCGATCAATTTCGACAACGTCCTTTGCAAATTTCTGCCTCACTCAAAAATATGCTGATTTTTGGTTTGCTGGCAGGTGTGATTGGTGGTGCGACCAATGCCATGGCACCATTTCTAATGATGTATTTACTCAGCACTCAACACAGCAAAACCGATATTGTGGTGATTAGCAACTTAAACTTTATTATTTCCAAACTCATTCAATTGGCAGTTTTATATCCAGTAATTCAACAGTTTAGCCACATACAATTAAAAGTTTTAGCCCTGATTTGCATCATCTCTATGCTGATGGTGTATATCGGCAGTCTGATTCGTAAACAAATTTCCCAGACATTATTTAAGCAGATTGTATTTACGTTATTGGGTTTTATGGCACTTTACGCGATTGCTCAAGGATTATTCATCATCCAAACATCACCTGCTTTATTGATATAAATCAGACCAATAAACATAACAAATGGAAAATTATTTAGATTTTTTTTGGCTTAAATAATTATTTACACCTATAATTAAGACCAGCTTAAAAAACAGTCTATTCAGACTGCTTCGGTCGTTTGCATCGACCAATCTTCCCTCTTTTCTTTTAATTCCTTTTGACGGAGTGAACTTCTATGGAAAATAACCATATAGAAGTGCCAGCCAATATTAAGCGAAAAGAACTGATCAAGACCTGGGTGATTGTTGCAATTGCAGCCCTGCTCTCTTTCGGTTTATACAATGTCTTGCCCTATGATGAAAATGCAAATAAGGGTCTAAGTCTGTTGCTTTTTATTGGTATTTTATGGCTCACCGAAGCTGTACACATTACCATTACCGCACTTTTGGTGCCGGTGCTTGCCGTAATTTTGGGCATGCCTGTTGAAAATGCCAGCAAAGTGCTTGAGCCAATTAGCACCAGCAAGGCATTGGCGACTTTTGCCGATCCTGTTATTTTCCTGTTCTTTGGTGGTTTTGCTTTAGCAACTGCGCTGCACATTCAGAAACTGGATCGTAAAATTGCGATGTGGATTATTTCCATGTCGGGCGGTCACTTGGGGATTTCGGTTTTATCTATTTTTATCGTCACTGCTGCGTTGTCGATGTGGATTTCCAACACAGCCACGGCGGCGATGATGTTACCGTTGGCGCTGGGTTTGTTATCACACCTCGATGCCACTAAAGAGCGTAAAACCTTCGTTTTCATTTTATTGGGGATTGCCTACTCTGCCAGTTTAGGTGGTTTGGGTACGTTGGTAGGTTCGCCACCAAACGCTATTGCAGCCAAAGCGTTAGACTATGACTTTGCTGACTGGATGAAAATTGGTTTACCAATGATGCTGATTTTGCTACCAGCAATGTTGGTCAGCTTATATTTGGTATTGCGTCCAAATTTAAATCAAAAAATTCATTTTGAAACTGAAGTGATTCCTTGGACCAAAACCCGTGTTGCAACGATGATTTTATTCGTATGTACTGCAGTGGCGTGGATTTTTGGTAAAAAACTTAGCGAAACCTTCGGCATTAGCCAACCCGATACATGGACTGCATTAGCTGCTGCATGTTTGGTAGTCATGCTAGGTACTGCATCTTGGAAGCAAGTAGCTGAAAATACCGATTGGGGCGTGTTATTACTGTTCGGTGGTGGTTTAACCCTCAGTGCGATCTTAAAAGATTCAGGCGCATCTTTGGTATTGGGTCAAACCCTTGCCAATACCTTTGGTGATACTTCGCCATTGGTAGTGATTTTTGCGGTGACCATCTTCATTATTTTCTTAACTGAATTTACCAGTAATACAGCATCTGCTGCGTTATTGGTTCCTGTATTTGCTGCAATTGCAGACCAAATGGGTATTCCAAAAGAAATTTTAGTGGTGATTATTGGTATTGGTGCATCGTGTGCCTTTATGTTACCTGTGGCAACGCCACCAAATGCGATTGTATTTGGTACAGGTCAAATTAAACAAAGTGAAATGATGAGTGTGGGCATGGTGTTGAACGTCATGTGCGTATTTATTATTTCATTATTTGTATATTGGTTCTTTAGTTAAGGATCAATAAAAAATGGAGCACAAGATGCTCCATTTTTTTCGCCTCAATTTTAGAATATTTTTAATCATCAAATCATTACCTAAATAAATTCGCTATACTCAGGACATAATAATTTAGACACAATGAGGAGGGTTAAATGGCTAAGTTTTAAATACGAGCGCGACCAATTTTTTCTTAGAAGAACTGATAAAAAATGCCAAAGAAAGGTTAATTTTAATTAGCCCATATTTACGTTTAAATGACCGTATTAAAGAGTTACTTGAAGATAAAGATCGACTCAAAATTGATATTCGAATCGTTTATGGAAAAAGTGATTTACATCCTGATGAAATAAAATGGATGCAAAAACTTGATTTTGTTCGGCTCAGTTTTTGTAAAAACTTACATGCTAAATGCTATCTCAATGAATCTGAATGTATTATTTCTAGTCTAAATCTTTATGAATTTAGCCAAATTAATAATAACGAAATGGGCATTTTGATTCGCAAATATGAAGATCAAGATGTCTTTAAAGATGCTTATGAAGAAGCACAACGTATTATTCGTATTAGTGATGAAGTTAGAATTAGTTTAGATGAAGTGAAAGCCGAACCAACAAATGAATCTGTTGAAGAAACCAATGACAATAATGTTGGTAAATTAACATCATCTAAACTTGCAGCAAAACATAAAATGAAAACCAATGAATTGTTGGCTCATTTTACCGAAAAAGGCTTCTTAAATATCAATGATGCTGGAAAGCACATACTCACTCAACAAGGCAAAGACGTAGGTGCAGAATTTAAAACCAGTCAATATGGTGGATATTTTTTATGGCCTGAAAATATTGAATTATAAACACCAATCAAAATTACAATAAAAAGCATCCATTACTTTTTTGAAATAATGGATGCTTTTTCTAAATTAAATCAGCTTAAACCGCCAAATCGGCTAAATTACCTTTCTGCTCTAACCACACTTTACGGTCTGCAGAGCGTTTTTTGGCCAGCAATTTATCCAATAAACCCGCGGTAAAATGACTATCATCCAAATCCAATTGCACCAAACGGCGTGTATTTGGGTCCATCGTGGTTTCACGTAACTGACTGGCATTCATCTCACCCAAACCTTTAAATCGGGTAATTTGCGGATTTTTGGTTTTGGCTTTTTTCAGCGTATTTTCTAGCTCATCTTCATCTAGCGCATAATGCACATCTTTACCGTCATCAATACGGAATAACGGCGGCATGGCGACGTATAAATGCCCATCTTCCACCAAACTTGGGAAATGTTTCACGAATAAAGCACACAGCAAAGTGGCAATGTGTAAACCATCTGAGTCGGCATCGGCCAAAATACAAACCTTACCGTAACGCAATTCAGATAAATCATCACTACCTGGGTCAACCCCAATCGCAATTGCAATATCGTGTACCTCCTGCGAACCCAAAACCTCGTCCGAAGACACTTCCCACGTATTTAAAATTTTTCCACGAATTGGCATGATCGCCTGAAAGTTTTTATCACGCGCTTGCTTAGCAGAACCACCTGCAGAGTCACCTTCTACAATAAACAGTTCCGATTCTTCACGGGTTTGTCCCACGCAGTCGGCTAATTTACCCGGCAAAGCTGGGCCTGAAACAATTTTTTTACGTTCTACTTTTTTCGCTGCTTTTAAACGACGACCTGCTTTGGAAATTGCCATTTCTGCCAATTGCATGGCAATGTCAGAATTTTGGTTCAACCACAAGGCAAAAGCATCTTTGGCGATATTCTGCATAATGCTTGCCGCTTCACGGCTCGATAAACGCTCCTTGGTCTGCCCAGAAAACTGCGGCTCTTGGAACTTTAACGATAAAATGTAGTTAACCCCATCCCAAACATCTTCGGCAGATAGCTTTAAATTGCGCGGCAATAAATTGCGTAATTCACAGAACTCACGTAAAGCATCGGTCACACCAGAACGTAGTCCATTGACATGCGTACCGCCTTGCGCAGTCGGAATCAAGTTGACATAACTTTCCTGAATTTGCTCGCCACCTTCTACGTTCCAACAAATTGCAAATTCTGCACTAGCACGTTCTGCCTCACCTGTCGCCACAAAAGCAGGAGCAGGTACAATCTCACGATCTTCCAGCTCATCCATCAAATAGTCGACTAGACCATTTTCAAACTGCCAGACAATTTTTTCATCGTTAATTTCATCAATGTAATGAATTTCTAAACCTGCAGCTAGTACCGCTTTGGCTTTTAAATTGTGTTTTAAGGCTTTTAGCGCAAATTTAGGTGAATCGAAATATTTAGCTTCAGGCCAGAAATGTACCAACGTACCCGAAGCACGTTTTGGGGCTTTGCCTTCCAAGACTTCTAAAGGTGCAGCAGCTTCGCCCTGATCAAAAGCCATTTTATACAGGTTGCCCTGACGCTGTACGGTCACTTCAACCCGACTGGACAAGGCATTCACTACAGAAATACCGACCCCGTGCAAACCGCCCGAAAATTGGTAGTTGTCGGTGCTGAACTTACCGCCTGCATGCAGCTTGGTCAGAATAATTTCAATCCCGCTTTGCCCGTATTCTGGGTGAATATCGACAGGCATACCACGGCCATTGTCTTCTACCGACAAAGAGCCATCTTTATAGACTTTTACGGTAATTTTATTGGCATGCCCTGCAAGTGCTTCATCCACCGCATTATCAATAACTTCTTGCGCCAAATGGTTTGGACGTGTGGTGTCGGTATACATGCCCGGGCGACGACGTACTGGATCTAAACCAGATAAAACTTCAAGAGATTGAGCGGTATATTGAGACACGTTGTACTGTTTCCTTAAGCTAGGGAATCCGATAAAAATTGCAGTAACATCGGAATTTTGTCTGCAAAATCATCCATGGCATGATTGCCGTGCGCTTCAGTCATGATCATGGCCGAAGGTGAGGCAGCACTATAATAACGCTGCGCTTCACGATAATCCAAAACTTCATCGCCTTGTTGCAATAACACCAATATTTTGTCTGCATCTTGCGCAACTGGCAACGCAATGTCTGCTAAGTCATCCAATTGCGCTGCAGTTAAGCTCCAGTTCGGATGTACCACATAGGGCAGCACATCGCCAAACAAGTCCTGAAACAATTGCCATGGTCGCATAGCAGGGTTAATCACAACAGCAGGCACATGATGCTGTGCGACCAGTTGTGTCGCATAAAAGCCGCCTAGACTGCTGCCCACCAATGCCACATTGGGCAAACGTCGAATCAATGCCGATACGTTTGCCAAAACCGCTAAAGGTGGAGCATTTAAATCGGGCAAATGCATCTGAATATCAGGGCGATGCTGCTGCACATAGGCATACAATAGCTGCCCTTTCATGGACAAAGGACTGCTCTGAAAACCATGTAAATAAATTAAATTCATGCGTGACATTTCTAAGTAACACCATTCAATTTTTGGCTGATACAGCACTTATTTTGCGTTTTTAATTTAATTTTCATGGAAAAATGCAATTGTTAGACAAAAAGATGCGAACATCTTGGCATTCATCGGTATTTTACAAGTAGTTCAAGATGAACACGATAAAATAAAAGTATCGGGTTTGGTGACAATTCATCTAAAAATTTACAGTCCTGTAAATTCATGAAATGCCAACAGACCCTTGAGTTTATACCGCGAACCCAAGTAAAAATAAAGCGTTCGGTATATGGGAACACAAGGGGCAACACAGTATGCCAAGTTTAACACCGCTGCATGAAACCTATTGTAGATGGGACCGTACACCTCCAAGTCAGGCCGATATCTTAGAAGGCTTGGCACAGTTGGTCAGCACGCGCCTGAATGCCGTGATGAGCGAAGTGATTCAAACCATTCAGCGTGAAGTTTTGCTCAGCGTATTTGGCATGAGCGAACAACGCTCGCAAAAGTTTCAAAAAACCGCAACTTTTCAAAAGTTGTATAAGTTTGCCTTCCACAGCTTACAACAATACGGCTATCACTTTGTTGCACCAGGTTTACGTCAAATCATTGCGCAATTTCCCAACTTACATGACAAAGCACTCACGCCAAGCCTGCATTTTTTAGTCGGTGTACTGAATGGCGTACTGGGAGATTATCTACTCGAACAGCAAAATCCGCTCGCCTTACCTATGGTGCTCTATGACCATTATGGCGAAGTCCAACAAGGCGATTTGTCTGGACGTGTGGTAATTTTTGTGCACGGTTTATGCCGCAATCACCTCGATTGGACTACACACCAATTTGGTGGTTTTGGTGAAAAATTACTGGCACAACGTGACCATAACACCATGTTATATCTGAATTACAATACAGGGCGTCGCATTTCTGCCAATGGCCGCAGTCTTGCCAATACCTTAGATGATTTAATTCAGCGTCATCCTAAAATTACCAGTATTGATTTAATTGGGCACAGCATGGGTGGCTTGGTGTCGCGCAGTGCGCTGTTTTACGGTAAGCAAAATTTGCAGCACTGGATTCACTTGGTCGAAAATCTGGTCTGCTTGGGTTCACCACATCATGGGGCTGTTTTGGAGCGTTTTGGTTTCCATTTACAGGAAAAATTAGGTCGCTTTCCTATTGTGAAAATTGTCGGGCATTTGGTCAACATTCGCAGCAACGGCATTTTAGATTTGCGCTATGGCAGTGTGCGAGATGATGACTGGGAACATAATCAGGCACGAATTGGACAGGTCGATGACAACCGCAAACCTGCACCTTTGCCAACCCATATTAATGCTTATTTCGTGGCAGGCAGTATTGAGTTCGAGAAAAAGCAGAACCTGACCCGCAAAGTCATTGGCGACTATTTGGTCAGTGTAAAAAGTGCTTTGGGGGAGCACCCTAACCCACGGTTTCAATTAAGACTGCCTGAATCACACAAAGCTGTGTTCTATGGTCTGAACCATTTTCAGTTGCAATATCATCCGAGTGTGGCTGAGCAATTGGTGAAATGGTTTTATCCTGCGCATGAAGAAGTGCCAGAGCAGCAAATTCGTGAGTTTATTGGTGATTGGTCAAGCTTAGAAGGCATCGCGCTCACCTAACATAGTCTAAACAGTTCAAAATACGCTACAACACGATGATTGGTAGATAGATTATCAACAGATACACAAAAAAAATGCGCCATCGCAATTTTATGGATGACGCATTTTTATCAATTCAGTGGGTAGGCTCCCGGAATTTATTTTTTCTTCACTTTGCCAAATGTAGTCGATGCCACAAACGGATAGTTACGCAGCAATTGCCATAAACTGATGAGTGCCAACACGCTAAAGAACAGCAATGACCACACGGGTAAAGACTGCCCCAAGAACGTCCAATCAATCACAGCACATTCACCTGAACCCGACAGCACTTGTTGCAACACAGCTTTCATGGGTAAGGCATCTACCAAATAATCTAGCCCTGGACCGCAGCTTGGCACTTGATCGGGCGGTAAGTTTTGCAGCCACACATGCCGTGCTGCCACACCCACTGACCATAAAATTCCAATACTGCCGAACAGCGCGTAAATACGCTTAACCACGTTAGATTTAGGGTTATGCACAAAAGCAATCAGTGAAACCAAACCCAATGCAATTAAGCCCACCCGCTGAAAAACGCACAGTGGACACGGCGCTAAACCTTGCACATGCTCTAAATACAATGCAAATGTCATCCCAATGACACTGGCTAAAAATAAAACACCACTTAGCAGACGATAACTCAATTGCATGTTTAAATCTCTGAGCTGTTATCTATATTGTGCGACATAGTCTGCAAAACTCAGACCCTGTGCTTGTTCAAGTTGTTGTTGTTGCTGAATAGATTGCACTGCAATTTCATCAAAATATGTTTGTGTTTCAGGACGCAGCGCATGTTGCTCATACGCATGTGCATGTTGCTGCGCCATATAACTGCCAAAGCCCCACGTACCGCCATGACGAATAGTATCGGCAATCATGTGTGCCGACAGAGTTTCATCGACTTCATGTAAACGCGCCATCATGCGTTCTAAAGCTTGAGAATACAGCTGCGTCGCATAACTTTGGTCGAGTAAAGCAGCCAAAGGTTGCATGGCGGTGACATACTGCTGTCCCCACGCTTCAATTGGGGTTTTAACATCGCTCTCTTGAATGTGCGCATTTGGCGCACGCCCACGATTGACCACTTCGGCCTGATTTTTTTCGATGATGCTTTGTTCCGCATCTAACAAGGCTGGGCTGTCTTGCAACAAACAATACAATGCTAAGACTTCCAAAAAGCCTGCGGTATGTTCATCTATCCCAATTGGGCTATACGGATTAACATCTACCGCGCGTAATTCGACATAACCAATACCACGATTGGCAAGTGCTTGAGATGGGGTTTCACCCTCTTGTGGCACTTGTTTTGGGCGCACTAAACTATAGTACTCATTTTCAATTTGCAGCACATGGTCATTAATTTGAATTGGCTCACCCGTGGCATCATCTAAACCTAAGCGGCTAAATGGCAAGTACGGGGTTTTTACGGCTTTTTGCAAACCATCCAAATAACCCGTTAAATCATTGTAATGAATACCAAGTTTTTTCTGCGCCGAGTTTTGATAGCCAAAGTTACCCATACGCAATGCAGTCGCATACGGTAAATACAACGTGCCTCTTAACAACGGCAGCAAATGATGTTCACGCCCCGTCATAAAACACTGACAAACCGATGGACTTGCACCGACTAAA
Source organism: Acinetobacter sp. YH12252 (assembly GCF_013417365.1). Taxonomy (NCBI): domain Bacteria; kingdom Pseudomonadati; phylum Pseudomonadota; class Gammaproteobacteria; order Moraxellales; family Moraxellaceae; genus Acinetobacter; species Acinetobacter sp. YH12252. Next base: position 59,278 of record NZ_VPEA01000008.1, on the reverse strand, counting down.
AACATCACCAATGGTGTTAAACGAATAAAGTTACGAATTAAACCTAAATAACGATGACTACGATAATCTTGCAAACTCAGTGCTTTGAGCTGCTCATCACTTTCATGTTGTTGCAAGGCGGCAAATAAATGTTCAGGGAAGGATAAATTATAATGCACCCCTGAAATAGTCTGCATACGGCGACCATAGCGCACACCTAAACCACGGCGATACAAAGTTTTAAAGCGCCCAATATTGGAGCTGCCATATTGCGCCAGTGGAATACCGTCATCGGTTTCATCAAGCATACATGGCATCGACAGCGGCCAAAGTTTTTCACCTTCGCCTAAGTGCTGATGCACCACGCTATGAATATCTCGCAAATAATCAAGCGCGTGTTGAATGCTGCTTTGCGGTGGAGTAATGAACTCCATCAACGCTTCGGAATAGTCCGTAGTAATATGCGGATGTGTGAGTGCCGAACCCAAGGCTTGAGGATGTGCTTGCTGCGACAAGAAGCCATCGCTTTGCATACGCAGACTTTCGCGTTCAATCCCGCGCAACATCCCTTGAAGCAACGCAGCGTCTACCCATGTTGGTAGAACATCTTGCGCATTTGGTTCGGGTTGACTCATTACACTCTCGCTTAATCCAATACACTACAAATACGACATAAACCACAGGCTGATTTTGGGTCGGTGGCAATTTTCTCTATCATGCAGATGATCTGAGATGAAATTGCTACCGTTCAAGTATAACTTGATTTGGCATCAGCACATGCGCTTGGGCTGTTTTTTCTAACAAAATGATGATTTTGGGGCATGCTGACATTTTATAAAGTGGTCAACGTCAATAAATTTTAATTTGGCAATTTTTTATCACAAAGTTGCACTATAAGACATGCTAAATTTGTGATTTTATAATCAAAAGAACAGAGGTAAATAATAAAGCGTATGAATTATCAAGATTTTTTAGATTTTTGGTTTTCTCCTGCTGCAGAACCGAACTGGTTTGTCAAAAGCGCAGAATTTGATGCCCTGCTCGCAGAAAAATTTACCGATGTACTGCAACAAGCGGCACAAGGAGAACTATGGACATGGCGCGAAACACCCGCAGGTCGTTTGGCTGAAATCATTGTTTTAGATCAATTATCACGTAATTTATACCGTAATGACCCGCGTGCCTTTGCCCAAGATGGAATAGCCTTGGTGTTGGCACAGGAAATGATTCACTTAAAATTGGATCAGGACTTAAACCCAACCGAACGTCGTTTTCTATATATGCCATTTATGCACAGTGAATCCAAACGTATTCACGAAGTCGCATTAACGTTGTTTGAAAGTTTGAATGACCCCACCGTGTTGGGCTATGAACTGAAACATAAAGTGATTATTGACCGTTTTGGACGTTATCCACATCGGAATCAGGTGTTGGGACGTCCTTCGAGTGCAGAAGAACTTGAGTTTTTAACCCAACCCAATAGCAGTTTCTAACTGGCGAGCTTGTCTTGGCTGGTTGATGTGTACAGGAGCTTTCACATGAAATATTCTCTACTCGGTCTTGCCCTTGCCAGCAGTTTGCTGTTTACAGGCTGTGCCACGACATCCTCTAAACCGCTCAGCTTTGAGCAGTTGGGGCAATACAGCACCACACCACTGAATGCGCAAACCTATCGGATTAGTTTTTTAGCGGGTCATAACATGAGTTTTGGCACTGCAGAAGAAATTACTTTGGTGAAAGCAGCACAAACCACGCTGCAACACGGTTTTCGCTTTTTTAAAGTTTTAGATGATCCGAGTAACCGTAGCCAGAAACCACCTAGACAAGCCGTGGTTTACCCTGCACCAAATTACTATCCGTATAGCTATTCGCCGTATGGATATTATCATCGTCGCGCACAATTCTGGCCTGACCCATTCTATGATATGCCGCAAGTGGTGACCCTCGATCCGACTCAAGTGTCTTACACCATTCAGTGTTTTAAAGATCAAAAATCTGCACCTGAAGATGCCTTTGATGCGAGCCTAATTTTACAATCACTGGGGGCAAAATATGGTTTAAGTCCCACAGGACAACCATTACCCCCACCAACCTCTGCCCCTGCCGCGCCCTAATGAGATAAGGATGCCTGCATGAATACAGCGTCTGACCACACTTTAGCGAGCAGCTCGCAGCATAGCTCTCCGAGCCTGCAACGCAGTAAACGCTTTGCCACCATTGCTTTAGTGATTGCCGTGGTGGCATGGCTGGCATTAATGCTAACCGCAAAATTACTGCCTGAATATACGTGGTTGATTCACATACTCATGCTGTCTGCCGAAGCAGGCGTGGTCGGTGGTCTGGCAGACTGGTATGCGATTACGGTGCTGTTTCGCAATCCTTTTGGCAAAATGCCAATTCCTAAATTCTTACGTGATCACACCGAAATTATTCCACGCAACAAAGACCGTATTGCCGAGTCGATGGGGCGCTTTGTGCAGGAAAACTTTTTATCGCCCCAAGTGGTACAAAAAAGCCTGCACAGCACTGACTTATCTTTAGCTGTGGGCAAATGGTTGGCGAATCCACAAAATAATGCGCAAGTGACCCAAGTCATTCAGCAGACTGTACCGAAAATTTTTGAATTTGTCGGGCAAGAACAAATTGGGCGCTTTATTCAAAGCAACAGTGTGCAATGGGTTCGCAACACGCAGGTCAACTACTTGGCCAGTGAAATGCTGCGTGCGGTTTTGGAAAATGACTTTCATCAGGATGTGCTGCAACGCGGTTTAGACCTTGCCCATGACTGGATGCTGAAACATCCTGAAAAAAGCCGTGAATTGACCCGTCAATTGTTTAAAGAGCTTGGCGTGTGGAAACTGGCCAAAGGTGCGAGCTGGATTGGAATTGATGTGCAGCAACGCACCATAGATTCTTTACTGCAACGGGTCGAATCTATGTTGGCAGACCCTGAACACCCTTGGCGACAAAAAATTGAAGAGGCTGGGCAACAACTGATGTTACAACTGGCAGATAACAACAGCAGTGCCAGTCTACGTCTAAATGACACTAAAAATGCCCTGTTAGACAGCCCACAAGTCTTGAGTTTTATCAGTGGTGCAGTGGTGATTCTCTGCAATGCGATTAAGGAAGATTTACAAAAACCTGATTCGGGAATTGCACAAAACCTGCGTGTTGCTATTCAGCAAGTCGGTGAAAATATCATTGCCAATACCGCAGTACGTCAATTACTGAATGAAAAAATGAGTACGATTGCGGTGAACTTGTCAGATCAATATAGTGAAAAAGTGATTCGCTTTATTAGTGAGCGCATTCATGAATGGGACTCGCGCGAAATGATTGGCAAAATTGAAAACGAAGTCGGTGGTGATTTACACATGATTCGGGTCAATGGTGTAGTGGTAGGTGCATTTATTGGTCTGGGATTGGGGATTATTCGGGCATTGGTGGAGTTGATTTGAGATGAAATTTTTTTGATAAGTCGATCTTGAGGTGTTCAATCAAAAATAACGCCTCGAACGATCTATTCAAGCCACATCATCACCCTTTACCCCATTTGCATTCCCCCCTGAAAACGCTACGATGTAAAACAAGCTGCTGCCACAACCAGAACCCCACTATGCTCGATATTCACGCGAAACTGCCTGCTCAAGGTCTGAGTATTTTTAGTACCATGTCTAACTTGGCACAACAACTGAATGCCTTAAATTTATCGCAGGGTTTTCCCGACTTTCCCCCACCTGCAGCATTACTGGATGCTTTAAGCCAAGCCACACACGCAGGCTTCAATCAATATCCTTCGGGCGATGGTTACTTGCCACTACGCGAACAACTGGCACAGCAATTTTTACAGCGTGATCAGCTAATGCTTGACCCGATCAGTGAAATTACCATCACCCCAGGGGCAACACTGGCTATTTTTAGCATCATGCAAACCGTGCTGCAGGCAGGCGATGAAGTCATTATTTTTGATCCAAGTTATGACAGTTATGCACCCTGTGTAAAATTGTTGGGTGCAAAAGCCGTTCATATTCCGCTGCAGGCTCCACATTTTCAGGTGGACTGGAATATGGTCAAAGATGCGATTCATGCCAAAACCCGCATGATCATCATCAACACACCACATAACCCCACAGGCACAGTATGGTCAGCGCAAGATTGGCAGCATTTAATTGATGTTATTCAGGAACATAATATTGTGGTGCTGTCCGATGAAGTCTATGAACATTTGGTCTTTGATGCGCATCAACACCGCTCTGCACTGTCTTTTCCTGAGCTTAGGGAACGCAGTTTTGTCGTGGGTTCCTTTGGTAAAACTTTTCATGTCACAGGCTGGAAAACAGGCTACTGTGCGGCTGCACCTGCCTTAATGCAGCTCTTTCGCCAAGCCTATCAATTTATTAATTTCTGCGGAGTTAGCGCTGTGCAAGTGGCTTTGGCAAATTATATGCAGCAGCACCCTGAACATATTGCAGAACTGGCAAAGTTTTATCAGGACAAACGTGATTTGTTTAATCAAGGCATTGCCAATTCACGCTTTCAATTCAGCCCTGCACAAGGCACTTATTTTCAAAATTTAGATTACAGCAATATCCGTCCCGGCTTAAATGCTGTCGATATGTGCCATTTTCTAGCCGAGCAGCACGGCATTGTCGGTATTCCTGTGTCTGCATTTTATCAAACCCCACCCGATGATTTACGTTTAATCCGTTTCTGCTTTGCTAAAAAAACCGAAACCCTGTTGCGTGCAGGTGAAATTTTATCGGCAATTTAAGCGATGAAGCTCCACTGAAATGTCACTGAGTTACTGAAAAGCTAAGGCTTTTTATGACCAAATCATGCTAGGGTGAAATTTCAAACAACCGCATATTGAAGCGCAGGATTTGGCATGGCAAGACCTCAGGCACTGGTCGATCACCCTCAGCTTTGGAAAACCTTTTTGGTGTTTCTATTGCCACTGATTGCCACCAATATTTTGCAAAATCTTTCGGGCACCATTAACACGATTTTTGTCGGGCAAATGCTCGGTGTGGAAGCCATTGCTGCGGTGTCGGTATTTTTTCCCATTATTTTTTGCCTGATGGCCTTTGTGATTGGGCTTTCGGCAGGATCGACCGTGTTGGTCGGGCAAGCGTGGGGCGCACAAAATGTCGAAAAAGTGCGTTGTATTGTCGGTTCGACTTTATTTATGACCCTAATTGGCAGCAGTTTCATTGCCTGTTTGGGGGTGATTTTTGCCGAACAAATTTTAATATTATTAGGCACAGACCCTAAAGTGATGCATCTATCCCTGCCGTATGTGCAATGGATGTTGGCAGGCAGCCCACTGCTGTTTGTTTATATTATTTATACCTCTATTTTACGTGGAGTGGGCGATAGCCTTACGCCACTCATTGCCCTGAGTTTGACTAGTTTAATGGGATTGGTGATTACCCCCATCCTGATTGCAGGTTATTTTGGCTTTCCTCGCTTGGGCATTATTGCCCCTGCAATTGCCACCATTCTGGGCTATCTGGCTGTTTTAATTTTTTTGGTGATTTACCTGAATAAAAAGAATCATCCCTTAAAAATGGATGTGCATCTACTACGTCAAATTCGGCATCAACCCAATTTAAGCAAGGTGATTTTACGCTTAGGGATTCCCACAGGCTTACAAATGGTCACTACCTCTATGGCAGGTTTGGTGATTGTCGGTTTGGTCAATCGGCATGGTGCTGAGGCCACTGCCGCCTATGGCGCAGTTAATCAGGTGTTGAACTATATTCAATTTCCTGCGCTATCTATTGCAATTGCCGCTTCAATTTTTGCTGCACAAGCCATTGGTGCAGGCAAAGCCGAATTACTGGCTAAAGTGACCCGTACAGCCTTAGGCATGAATTTGCTGATTACAGGTATTTTAGTCACCTTGGGTTATTTATTTTCTAAATATCTGATGGCGTTGTTTATTACCGATCCTGCGGTGGTGGTACTGGGTCAGCAGCTCTTATTTATTGTGTTATGGGCCATTTTATTTTTTGGTGCCAGTGCAATTTTTGCCTCCATTATGCGCGCCAGTGGCACGGTCAATGTTCCAATGATCATCAATATTTTAGCGATTGTTTTAATTGAAGTACCGTGTGCTTATTTCTTCAGTCAGTGGTGGGGTTTGCAAGGAATTTGGTATGCCTATGCCTTGGCATTTGTGAGTCTGTGCATCGGTCAAGGTGCGTATTATCAATTTGTCTGGAAGAAAAAAACCATTCAGGTTTTGGTCTGAATGGTCTGTTATATTTGTAAGTTAGATTAACCGCGTTTCTTGCCCAACTTAGTCGCCCATGCGGTAACTTTCTGATAACCCGTTGGAACAATACGCTGGATTAAATCCAAAGTTTTGGCATCATTACCAATCAATAAACGGCGCTTGTCTTTTTGTACCGCTTCTAAAATTTGGCGCGCCGCTTCTTCAGGCGGGCAACGCAATAATTTATTAAAAGCACGTGCCGATTTTTCAGGATTCATGCCCAAAGTGCGCATGCTGTCGTTCATTTTAGCATTGTTGGCAATATTGGTACGAATCCCGCCTGGATGCACGCTCAACGCACTCACACCACAATTTTCCAAATCCAATTCCTGACGCAAAGACTCGGTAAAACCGCGCACCGCAAATTTGGTTGCGTTATAAGCCGACTGCGTTGGCTGTGCAGTTAAACCAAATAAACTGGAAATGTTAATGATATGACCATCTCCCGTTTGTTTGATTAAAGGCAAAAATTCTTTGGTGCCATATACCACGCCCCAAAAGTTAATCCCCACAATCCACTCCAGCTCTTCGTAAGTTGCACCCTCTACAGTAGAACCCAAAGCCACGCCTGCATTATTAAAAATCATATTGACCGAGCCGTGGTCTCGCACAGTTTCTGCCGCCCAAGCACGCATTTGCTCCAGTTGAGATACATCCACCTTTTTAATGGTCACACGCACATTGCTGTCTTTTAACAAGTCTACAGTTTGGGCCAAACCTTGTTCATTCACATCACTAAGCGATAAATGACAGCCTTGCTGTGCCAAAAGCACTGCCAGTTGCTGTCCAATCCCCGAGCCTGCACCTGTAATTGCGGCAACTTTATTTTTAAAATTTTTCATGTGGTTTCCTTGAGTATGTTGCCTGCACAGTTCAGACCTGCTTGTTTTTCTGTAGGGCTGTGCAGTTATATCGCTTTCAATATAATTTTGACAATAACTATTGTCAATATAAGTCAAAACGAATATCGCAAACAAATATGAAAACATAGGTTTAACAGATAATTATTGCTAATATAAAACCCATTAACGAATTTATTTGGCTCAAGTGAAGATGACAGAAAAACTGCCCATCCACGCAGATACACAACAACAGCCCCAGAAACAACAAAAAGAACGTCAGTTTAAAGGTCTGTCTTTAACTGAACGCAAACAGGCACGTCGGGAAAAACTGATTGAAGCGGGTATTCAGGCCTATGGTACGCATGGTTTTTTTGCCGTGACTGTCAAAGATATTTGTACCGAAGCCAAACTGACCGAGCGTTACTTTTACGAATCCTTTAAAAAAAGCGAAGAACTATTTCAGACTATTTTTTTAAAACTGATTGATGAATTGCAGCAAAATGTCATGCAAGCCATTATGCAAGCATCCACCGACCCGAAAAAAATGATTGATGCAGGACTGACTGCTTTACTGACCACGCTAAAAAATAACCCGCAAATGGCACGTATTATTTATATTGATGCCATGCTGGTGCAAGAACTACATAACCAAGCCACCATTCACGAAACTATGTCGCGTTTTGACCGCATGATTCAGGCCTTTGTCATGCTGATGATGCCGCATTTAGACCGCCCCAACCGAGAAATTTCACTGGTAGCGACAGGCTTAAATGGTTATGTCACCCAAATTGCGATTCGCTGGGTGATGAGCGATTTCAAACAATCCATGGAAGATGTCTTGTCTTCTTGCCGTATTGTATTTTTATCGTTATTACAGACCTTTTCGGAAAAAGAGCAAGCTTTTGTGAAAGATTCTTCGACATTGTCATAAAATCGAAAAATATTCATAATATTTTTCAAATTCAGAGGGGTCTGCTGACATTTCATAAATGGCTTGCGCTGTAGGCTAAAACTGAGCAGATCAGGCATGAAACGCAGGGAATAGTGGGTCTATTGCCAAGTTTCATAACGCAATCTGAGAAAGTTTTAGCTACAGTCCTTCGGAACGAGCATATTTTTTTGCCGCTATTGCGTTATGAGTCAGTCACTTAGAATAACTAAATTTCCTGCCTCATGCCTTATATCAGCTAAAAAATCTTGCGAGATATATCTCTCACGTCGCAAACATAGACGAAGTGTCAGCAGACAATATTTACTTTGACTGAATCTATTCAGTTTTTTCATCAAATCGACACTATTTTGTCACAAATTATTGCAAAAATAGCCCATTCAACCCTTTCTGCAATGATACTGTCATAATTAATCTTTGTAATAAGCCTGTCATAAATAAAACGGTCCACCGTTAACATCTATAGGATATTGCGTTGTGAAAGATGACTACATTTTAATCGTCGATGACGAACTTCCAATTCGGGAGATGATCCATACCTCTTTAGATATGGCAGGCTTTCAGTGCTTACAAGCAGAAGATGCAAAACAAGCTCATCAGATGATTGTCGATCAACGTCCAGCGCTTATCTTGCTTGATTGGATGATGCCAGGCGGTGTCAGCGGTGTAGACTTGTGCCGTCGCCTAAAACGCGATGACAACCTTGCTGAAATTCCTGTGATTATGCTCACTGCACGTGGCGAAGAAGATCACAAAGTTCAAGGTTTAGATGCTGGCGCGGACGACTACATGACTAAGCCGTTCTCGACCCGTGAACTGGTGTCACGTATTAAAGCGGTCTTACGTCGTGCCAATGCCTTAAGCGGTGAAAAAACTATTGATGCCAACGGTTTAATTTTGGACCCAGTCAGCCAGCGTGTCAGTTTTGGTGACAATATTTTAGAAATGGGCCCAACCGAATATCGTCTATTGGCGTTCTTTATGACGCACCCAGAGCGCGCTTACACCCGAGCGCAATTGCTTGACCAAGTCTGGGGCGGCAATGTATATATTGAAGACCGAACTATTGATGTGCATATTCGTCGTTTACGTAAAGTTTTAGAACCGTATGGCGTAGACCGTTTTGTACAAACGGTACGTGGTACAGGCTATCGCTTCTCGACACGTGCGGATGTTGCTTTAGGCTAAAATTATTTTATGTACGAACCTTACCCAGTCCCTGAACTCGCCCGTGACCTCAAACAAGTTCGTTACAGCAGTTTATGGACTTTTGCCAAACAAGATTTTCGTTTATTGGCCTTTTTCCTAATTATTGCAAGCTTGATTGGTTTTGGGATTGGGTATTTTTGGATTTGTATTAGCCTCGCCTTTTTGCTGTTTTTTCTTCAGCAAATGCGCTCCCTCTATTTAGTTAATGATTGGATTTCCAATCGTCCTTATGATGTGCCGCCAAATCTGCTTGGTATTTGGGGTGCATTACTGTTCAATGTTTATCGCTCACAACGTCAGGAACGTATCGTTCAGGCCGAAATGGTCGGGTTGATTGATCGCGCCCAGTCTTCATTGGTGGCGTTGGATGAAGCCGTGATGCTGATTGATGAAAATCATCAAATTGAATGGTGGAACCCTGCTGCTGAAAAGCTATTGGGTATTCAGCCTTTTGACCGTGGACGCAACATCCTCACTATTTTGCGCCAACCTAGTTTTATTGAATATTTTAATCATATTGATCAAGCACCTGACGGTTTAAAAATGAAATCTAGCGTGCATGAAGGGCAATATGTGCAAGTCAAAATGACTCAGTTTGGTGGCGATAGCCGTTTGTTATTTGCTTACGACATGACGCGTATGCATAACCTAGAACAAATGCGTAAAGACTTTGTCGATAATATTTCACACGAATTACGCACTCCGCTAACGGTGCTGAGTGGTTATATCGAAACCTTTACCGATCAGGAAGATATTAACCCGCGTTGGAAACGTGCTTTTGAGCAAATGCAGTCACAAACCAGACGCATGAACGCTTTGGTAAATGACCTGCTGCTGCTGTCGCGTCTGGAAAATGAAAAAAACATCGCCAAAAATCAAATTATTGAAATGCCAAGTTTAATGAATCAATTATTTGACGATGCACATGCCTATAACGTCGATTATGGACATACGCTCAACTTAAATATTGACAGTCATTATGATCTGATTGGTTCAGATGTAGAATTGGCCAGTGCCTTTAGCAACCTGATCACCAATGCGATTAAATATACCCCGAAAGGTGGGACGATTACCATTGGCTGGCATGATGATGGCAATCAAGGTTATTTTACTGTGGAAGATACAGGCATCGGGATTGATCCGAAACACTTACCACGCTTAACCGAACGCTTTTATCGTGTAGACAGCGCACGTAGCCGACAAACAGGCGGTACTGGTTTAGGTTTAGCAATTGTGAAGCACGTTTTGATGCAGCATAATGCACACTTAGAAGTCGAATCTAAAGAAAATCAAGGCTCTATATTTAAAGTCATGTTCCCAAAAGAGCGTTTGTATTACGAAACTTAAGCGCTGGTTGAGCTAAAATAGACAATAAATTACAGATTTAAAAAACAAAAAAACGCCAAATTACTTTGGCGTTTTTTATTTCTTTATTCACATATTTTATTCAGCAGAAACGATATGTCCCAGGGCTTTCCCCATTTCCACTACAGAATTGGCTTTGAATTCAGCATCCCACTGCATTTTATTTTCTTCAAACAAAACAATCGCGGTTGAACCCAAATAAAAACGTCCTAATTCTGCACCTTTTTCAAGGAATAATTGGTGCTGATTCAGCTCCAAACGCCCTGATGGTTTCACTTTGCCTGTCGCCACGGTTTCAATGCCCGCCACAATCATGGCACCCACCAAAACAACCGCCATACGACCCAATTCGGTATCAAACAAACACACCATGCGCTCATTGCGGGCAAATAAACCCGGAATATTTTCGGCTGTGGTTTGATTGACAGAAAACAACTCACCTGGCACATATAAAGTTTCGGTGAGTGTGCCTGCAAAAGGCATGTGTACACGGTGATAATCGCGCGGAGATAAATACACGGTTGCAAATTGACCATTTTTAAATGGTTCAGCCAATTGCGGGTCGGCAATTAAGTTTTCAACAGTAAATTGCTGACCTTTGGCCTGAAAAATTGCCCCATCTTCAATTTTACCCAACTGTGAAATCGCCCCATCTGCAGGCGATACAATGCTGTTCGGATTGCTGTCAATTTCCCGCACACCCTGCTTTAAAGAACGGGTAAAAAATTCATTAAAAGATTTATATTTCAAGGCATTGCTTTGTTCTGCCAAAGACATATCAATGCCGTATTGCGCCTTGAATGCAGTGATCACCGCATTTTTGAGCACAGGATGCTCACTGGCTGCAAGTTTACCCACAACACGTGATAATTGATGTTGTGGCACAACGCGTTGTGCCTGAATGAAAATTTGTTTTTTTAAACGTGATGTGAGGCTCAAGACGGCAACTCTCCAGTAATAACAGGACTGTCAGGGCGGTTGCCCCATTCACTCCACGCACCATCATAGGCCTGAATTTTCCAACCCAATAAACGCCCTAAAATGTAGGCCAAACCTGAACGGTGATGTGACTGACAATACACCACTACAGGTTCGTTTAAATTGAATCCGAGTTGTTCCAGACGCTGTCGTGTGCGTTCTAAGGGATGCAATTTTAAATGATTTTCACGATTAAGGGCAGTACTCCATTCAAAATGCAATGCCCCAGGAATGTGACCGCCGCGTCGTGCAGCCAAACGCAGCCCTGTATATTCATCTATGGTGCGGCAATCCCAAAGTTGCACCGACTGGTTTTGGCACTTTTCTAATAGCTCATCATATTGAATTCGATACTGATTTTGCTCGGCAACAGGAACAAGCATGCTGACGGGTGTTAGCGGTTCAACCCCAGAAGTAGTTGGAAAACCTGCTGCCAACCATGCGTGAATCCCACCATTTAGTAAACTGGTATTTTCAAAGCCTAAACAGTGTAAATTCCAAATCAGACGCCCTGCCCATGCGCCACCTTCATCGTCATAGGCGACCACATGATGCTCAGGGGAAATACTCAAATACTGAATCAAGTCTTGTAAAGCCTCGGGTTCAGGCAATAAACCCGATGTATCTTCATCCTGACGTAGCAACATGCTCGGTTTGACCTGTAAAGCATGCGGAAGATGCAATTGCTCGTACACCGAATTGCGGCTCAAATCGACAATGCGCAATTTTTCATGCCCTAAAAAGGGAACTAAATCTTCTGCTTCAATCAGCAGTCCAAAATTGAATGGAGAAGTGCTCATTTTTATGCGGTTCAGTCTGTTTGGCAATCAACTTTAACTTAGTATAGGTCATTTTTGATAGCATGCTGTTTTTTTCATAACTTTCGCAGAATTTTAACAATCACATGCTTTAATCTAGAAAAAAACCGAAGATTTTCTTCGGTTTTTTCAATGTGCTCAGGTTTTAAACAGGCGTTTGTATTTCAAAAACTTGGCGTAAATATGCCAAGAAGGTGTCATTATCGGTCATGGTTTTACCCGGACTATCGGACAATTTCGCCACCGACTGACCATTACATTCCACCAATTTCAACACAATATTTAGCGCAGTTTGCCCCATATCATTGGTTAAGTTGGTACCAATCCCAAAACTAACCTGAAAACGGTCTTTAAAATACTGATGCAAGGCCCATGCTTTTTCGACATTTAAGCCATCACTGAAGGTCAGCATTTTAGTTTTACTGTCAATTTTTAGCTTTTTATAATGTGCATAAGCTTTATCGCCCCACACATACGGGTCGCCACTGTCATGTCGCAAGCCATCAAATAACTTGGCAAAATACAAATCAAAGTCACGCAGGAAAGCATCCATCCCGACCACATCAGTCAAGGCAATGCCTAAATCACCCCGATATTCTTGCACCCAAGTTTCTAGTGCGGCTTTTTGGAAGTCACGTAAACGTACATCTAGCGCCTGAAATGCCTGTAAAAACTCATGTGCCATTGTCCCAATTGGGGTAATGCCTAATTCTTTAGCCAACAGTACATTACTAGTACCACGAAACACTTCAGGTACAGCTTGATGAAAAGCCGCAATCACGTGCTTTTGCCATGCAAAACTATAACGGCGGCGCGTACCAAAATCTGAAACCAAAAATGGTGGATCTTCAGGCAGTTGCTGCTGTTGGTAACTTTGAATCAGGGCAATTTTTTGCTGTAAACGGCGCTCACCTTCTGCCCAAACCTCATCATTACGGATGCGCTGAAAATACAGTTCATTGACAATTGCCAGGACAAAAATCTCGAACATCATGGCCTGTACCATCGGGCCTTCTACCCGAATATCCAAACGACCTTGCGCATCAATACTGGCGTGAATAAAACGACGCTTGAGCTGAAATAATTCTAAATAATCGACAAAGTCACTTTTAATAAAGCGTAAATTACGCAAATACTGCAATTCATCTTCTTTAAATTTCAACTGACACAAATGATCAAGCTGCGCATTCAACTCAGCTAAAATATCGCTCAGTGGATACGCGGTATCTTCAAGATTACGGCAGCGGAATTGATACACACTGTGCGTTTGCGGAAATTTATGCAGCACCACCTGTAACATGGTGAATTTATATAAATCAGTATCGAGCAGAGATTGAATAATGGGGGTCATAGGGATCATCATTTCGCGGTACTTCTTGCATTAAAGCATACTTTATTCAGCAAAAAAGGGCTTTTATCGACAATCTTGTTACAACTTTGCTGAAGTGTAGCCTTCCCAAGATATTTTACCTCTCTGCGGGCAGCTACCGTTGTGATGCTTTCGTGATTGATGTTAATGCACGCCAAAGTGCCTAAGTTTGCTACAATCTGCAGCCATCCCCCACACTGAGAAAATTAGTCCCCCATGCGCGCATTATTACAACGAGTTCTTGAAGCCAAAGTCGTGGTCGATGGTGAAATCACTGGCGAGATTCAACAGGGTATTTTGGTATTTTTGGGCTTAGGCAAAGACGATAATTTTGAGAAAGGCAAAAAGCTGATTGATAAAATTTTAAAATATCGTTTTTTTGATGATGAACAAGGCAAAATGGGTTGGAATGTCAGTCAGGCCAATGGCAGTGTGTTATTGGTTTCACAATTTACCCTCATGGCACAGACTCAAAAAGGTTTACGTCCTGATTTTGGCCCTGCGATGCCCCCAAACGATGCCAAAGCGCTGTATGAACAATTGGTGGACTATGCCAAAAGTCAGTTTGACAGGGTGGAAACAGGTATTTTCTCTGCCGATATGAAAGTGCATTTGGTAAATGACGGGCCTGTGACTTTTTGTTTGGAAGTCGAGTAAATCACATATAAAAAAACCTCTGTCAAAAATTGATCAGAGGTTTTTGTTTGGGTCTGAGCAGCTTATTTACCCGTTTTTTGTTTAATAAACTGGCGTGCCATTTTAATTTTTTCTTTTACAGGTTTTGGTAGTTTAGGTGGAATCAATTTCGCTGCTTGGTTAAACCACACCAATAAGCCAAAATCACCTTCCATTTTAATGCTGCCATTTTGCATGCCTGTCATAAATGCAGTTGGATCACCTTTCATTAAGGTTTTTACGCCTTGCTCGCTGTCTGCAAACTGCAAAATAAAATCGGCTTTTTCTGCATCGCCTGCCACAGTGTCAATATGTCCATTGTTGACAATAATTTGACGCGCCATACCCAAGTCTGTGCCAATTTGAATACGGAACTGGCGTTCATGCACCAACTCAATAAATTTTGGACTGGTACGTGCCAGTTGTTTCATACGCAATGCCAAACCTGCCACGAGAAGGTCAAGTGGATCGGTGCTGACATCAACCAAAGGAAGTTTGACCACAGGAATTGCAGAAAGTTTCATGACAGTGAAGCCTATTGTAATTGTTGGATAATGAACAGACTCATCCTATCACAACTCCCGCTTTTTGCTGCAAGGCTTTGTATAACAATCTTTAGGAGGGTGTTAAAATTTTGTCGCTGTTTGGATGGCGCAAACTGCCGTACAGATAAAGCAAAAAAGATGCAAACCAGTTGCATCTTTTTAAAGTTTTTGAATTTAGTCTGTACGATTTAGCGGCTTGAGCACTGCTGCTGATCGTCTTCATAGACTGGGGTATGTTCGATATAGCGACGTTTTGCCAAAGCACGCTCTGCCCGACGGTCTTCTCGTAATAATAATAAAGTCACCAAAGTCATCGCCAAGAAAATTGCCGACAAGTAACTGTAGGTAATTGGCAGTTCAAATACGCTTTGCACACTGTAGCGCACCACTTCCAATAAACCCCAAAACACCATACCTGCCAACATAAAGTTTAACCAGCGACGATAAGGCGAAAAGAAAACAGCAATCAACGCAGCTGCGACGAGGCTTAAGCCTACAATGGTCGCTAAATTCGCTGTTAGCATAAAAACCTCCGTCTAAAGATGCAGCCTCTTTTTGAATTGGTCTGCGACTTCAAATACCGTTTAAATAAATAATGGATGTCGATTTAAATTCTATGTCTGCATTATGCTGCGTTTTCTAGATAAAAAAAGACTTGTATTTTTATAAAGCGACACACCTTGTCGCAATATTATATTGTCATTACATTTTTTAAATTTTGTAGTTTTCGGGAAGCTAAGCTAGCTCTTTATTCGCGTGTCATTACAAAAAAACACCTTATTTTTTTGCCTTAAAAAATATTTTTTTCATTCAATGCTGTTGCGGCTTTTATCGACAGTTTTTGTTTACCGTTCATCGTTATCTGCTGATTATACAAACAAAAAACGCAGCATGACTGCTGCGTTTTTTTCATTGAATTGTCATATTAGGCACGGTTCAAGTCTTTGTCATGCACGCCCAATAAGTACAGCACACCATCTAAGCCCACGCTTGAAATGGCTTGATTGGCGTTTTGACGTACCAACGGTTTAGCACGGAACGCCACACCTAAACCTGCAATAGAAAGCATTGGTAAGTCGTTCGCACCATCACCCACCGCAATGGCTTGTTCCAAAGAAATCCCCATTTTGTCTGCCAGTTCACGTAGCAATAATGCCTTACGCGCACCATCCACAATGTGACCTTTTACTTCGCCTGTAACCATGCCATTTTCCACATCTAGAATGTTGGCATGCACTTCATCAATCCCCAATTTTTCCTGCAGATATTCTGCGAAATATTGGAAACCGCCCGACAAAATAGCGGTGCGATAACCCAAAGATTTCAGGGTTGAAATCAGGCGTTCAGCACCTTCGGTCACGGTCAGACGTTCGGCAATTTTAGGCAACACAGCAGCATCTAAACCTTTGAGCAATGCTACGCGCGCGCGGAAACTTTGCTGAAAATCCAGTTCACCCTGCATGGCACGTTCGGTAATGTCCGCCACCTGATCGCCCACACCTGCCTCAATCGCCAACTCATCAATCACTTCTTGTTCAATGAGCGTTGAGTCCATGTCAAAACACACCAAACGGCGGTTACGACGGTAGGCATTGTCTTCTTGTACCGCGACATCCACACTCAGTTCATTCGACAGGCTTAAACACGCAGCACGCATGGCAACTGCATCTAGCATTTGTCCACTTAATCCAAACTGAATGCAAGCACGTTTAGGTTCATCTTCGGCTACATTAAGCTGTGGGCGACCCGACAAACGGGTTACAGTTTCAATGTTAAAACCTTGGCTAGATACAATATGCGTGACCGCCTGTAAATGTGAGGCATTCAGCTCTGGTGCCAGTGCAGTCACGATATAACGGGTACGACCGCCTTCTTTGACCCATTGCTCATATTCAGTTGCAGAGATTGGTTTAAAACGCACAGTTAAGCCAATATCATGTGCTAAAATCAGAATCTCCTTCATGGCTAAAGCAGTTGCAGTCTGGTCTTCTGATGCAACAACAATACCTAAAGTCAGTTGATTATGAATAACAGCTTGGCCAACATCTAAGATTTGTAAGGAATGAGCGGACAATACCTGCATTAATCGAGTAAACTGATTAGGTTGGTCAGGTCCTAAAAATGATATAAGAATGATTTCTCGCATGAATTGACTCGGGTCTGAGCTACAACTATTGTGAGAATCATAATCTAAATTGAATATAAATGCCTTGGAAGTTTTACCTTGAATGCGCCTAGACAAGGGCTATTTGCTAGCCTATTGATTGTAAGTTTTGCTTTTCACACCTTTTTATTGGTGCTTGCAACAACACACCAATTAAATGAAAACCGCGCCAATCAGGGGCAGTTAATGACCAGCCAACTGGTCACAGACAGCCTTTCTGAGCTGGAACCTGCCAATACAGTATCACTGGCATTATTGGTGAATCGTTATGCCACCAATCCAAGCATTGCTTCTATTCGTATTTTAGATGCGCAAAATCAGGTCTTGGCGACAGGTGGACAGTCACGTACCCGTGAAGGTGAAGTCTTTGTCCGCGATGCAATCATCAATGAAAAGAAAGTCGGCAGCATTGAAATTACCTTAATTCAGCCAAGTATTGGTGAAATTCTGCGTACCCAATGGTTAGCGACACTTTTATCATTATTGGTTCATGGCTTGTTATGGTTGGCTTATCGCGCGATTGCCCGTCCAAGTCGTAGTGAATATTTAGCACGCATTAATAATGAATCTCGCCTTAAACACGAATTACAATTATTGACGCAAGCCCTTGAACAAGAAAAACATCAAACGGCTTTGGCACTTGCGCAGGCACAGCAACAGCCTAAACCTGTGATGTCGCCTAAAGCAAACAAAGCCATTGAGCAAAGCCAAGAGCAAAACAACATTGCGCTGAATATTCAGTTTTATGACCCGAAACAATTATTAGACACGGTCACACAAAGTGTGTCTGTGCCTTATTTTAGCTTATGTCAGATTTTCCTGAACAAAAGCATTGAACTGTGCGTACAACACTACAAGTTAAACCGTTCCGACATTCAAACAGTACAACCATTCCATGAAGATGGCGCAACACTCAGTATTGCAGCCAATACACCAAATGCAGCAGCCTGTATGGCCATGATTGGCACGGTGTTCCAGTTATTGTCTGAAGTGCTGTATAAGCGTTATCGTGAAGAAAAGCGTTTTGTGTTGCAAACTCGCAGTGGTTTATCAACCGCAGTCGAAGCCATGCAGTTATCTGCAGTGCAGGCAGCAGAGCGTTTGGTGCATCAATTATCTGCTCGTGAAAATGCAGTGCATTTACCGAATGAATTACTAGATGAACTGTCTACGCATTATGAATTGGTGAGTATGCCAAATCCGACCAATGTGCTGATGCGCCATGCCTTTATGGTTAATGGCATGGACAGCCAATCGGCTGAGTTGGCGCAAAGCCTGCGAACTGAAATTCTAAAAGGCAAACATTCAAGAGCTTCTTAAAATAATCCATGAGATGCCTTAAAAGCATAAAAACCTGAGTATGCACACATACTCAGGTTTTTTATACTCACAGATGCTAGATCACATCCATTTACTGCAGCCCAATTTACACATTCAACTGCTTCTGCTCGACCAAATACATTTGCGCATTGTGTACAGCAGCCTGCCCCACCACAGCAGCTTTCTGCCATTCGCCATTGGCTTGTAGCTCCCACGCATTTTGATTGTCATGCAAATAACTCAGCAAGCCATCTTCTACAATACGCTGTTTAATTTTCTCATCCAAAATAGGGAAGCAAGTTTCCACCCGTGAAAATAAGTTGCGCCCCATCCAGTCTGCGCTGGCGCAGTACAATTTTTTTGCACCACCATGCTCAAAATAATACACGCGGGTATGTTCCAAAAAGCGTCCCACAATCGAACGGACATGAATACGCTCAGACATACCTTTCACTTTTGGAATCAAACAACAAATCGAGCGGATAATTAAATCGACCTGTACCCCTGCCTGCGAAGCACGGTACAAAGCCGTAATTAACTCAGGCTCAGTCAATGCATTGACTTTAATGATAATTCGGGCAGCTTTGCCTGCTTGTGCAAACCCGATTTCTTGTTCAATCAGTTTGAGCAATTCACTGTGCAAGGTAAATGGTGCATGCAGCAAGTTTTTTAATTTTGCCGATCTGCCCATGCCTGTGAGTTCTTGAAACACCCGATGCACATCTTCACAAATATCAGGATGTGTGGTCATCAAACCATAGTCGGTGTACATACGTGCATTGCCCGCATGATAGTTGCCTGTACCCAAATGCACATAGCGCACCAACTGATCTTGCTCACGACGCACAATCAAAATCATTTTGGCATGGGTTTTATAGCCGACAATGCCATACACCACCACTGCGCCTGCCTCTTGCAAGACGTTGGCGACCATAATGTTGGATTCTTCATCAAAACGTGCGCGTAGCTCGATCACGGCAGTGACTTCTTTGCCATTACGTGCGGCTTCTGCAAGTACCTGCACAATTTCAGAATCTGGGCCACTACGATACAGCGTTTGCTTAATCGCCAACACATTTGGGTCTTTCGCCGCTTCTTTGAGTAAATTAATCACCGGCTGAAAAGAGTCAAATGGGTGATGTAGCAACACATCCTGCTTTTTCAGAATCTCAAACATCGGTTTTTGCTTCCGAAATATTTTTGGAATCACAGGTGCAAAAGGTGGATATTTCAATTCAGGTCGGTCAAAACTACTGGTCAGACGCGACAGGTTAATCGGCCCGCTAATCCGATATAATTGCTGCTCATCTAAATCAAACTCTCTGAGCAAATAATCAATAATATCTTGCGGGCAATCATCTTCAATTTCTAAACGTACCGCACGCCCAAAACGACGTGACGATAATTCATCTTTTAAGGCAACTGCCAAATCATCGACATCTTCGGCCAAAATCAGGTCGGCATTGCGGGTCACTCGAAACGCATAGCAACCTGTGGCTTTCATGCCTGGGAACAGATCATTGATATGCTGCTGAATAATCGCAGTCAAGAAAATATGTTCAGTCGCACTACCTGCCACTTCTTTTGGCAAATTGATTAAACGTGGCAAAGAGCGTGGCGCAGGCACAATCGCCATTTCAATTTCACGTCCAAAAGCATCTTTGCCTTGTAAACTGACAATAAAGTTCAGACTTTTATTGACCAAACGCGGAAATGGATGCGATGGGTCTAGGCTAATTGGCGTTAAAACAGGCTGTACCTGACGGGCAAAATAATCGGCAATCCACGCTTTATGTTTATCCACAATGTCATGGTATTGAATAAAGTGAATCCCTAAACTTTGCAGCTGCGGCAAAATGGCATAATTTAAAGTGTCGTATTGCTGCTTCACCGCCTGATGCACTTTATCAGACAGTTCTACCAAGACCTGTTCAGTCGGAATGGCATCTGGGGTACGGGTAATGGCATTCAAATCGAGTTGCTTCATTAAACCTGCAACGCGAATTTCAAAAAACTCATCTAAATTACGTGAAAAAATAATTAAAAAATTGAGTCGCTCTAAAATAGGTAACTCTGGGTCTAAAGCTTGCGCCAAGACCCGACGGTTAAACTCAATTAAAGAGAGTTCACGATTAAAATAAGTATCAGATGAATGCTGAAAGTGTTCCATATCTTCTCTATGCTGTTTTTAAGACAGTCTGCTTATTTCGCCTCTGTGCAAGGCATGGTAGGTAGAGATTATGACAATCATGTTACACCCACAATCAATCGCAGAACATTTCGTCAAAATTGAGTATATGTAAAAAATTGATTTTTATTTATTTTATTTTACATTTAATCTATTTTTATAGAAAAAAGGAAGATTTCGCCCTTCCCTTTCGCGGCCAGTTCGTTATCTAGTTTTAGCCAAGTAAGTGCTGACTTTGTACTCGCTGTACTCCTTGTGCCAACATCTGTTGCCATGCTTGTTCTAAAGAGCCATTTAAATCAATCGCTTTGGTGGCATCTTCAATCACATAGGTGCTAAAACCCAACTCACAGGCATCTATTGCCGTCCACGCCACACAAAAGTCGGTGGCAATGCCCACAATATAAACCGTATCAATTTCACGGGCTTTTAAATAGGCCGCCAAGCCTGTGGTGGTTTTGCGGTCTGCTTCCATAAAGGCAGAATAACTGTCTATTTGCTCGTGAAAACCTTTGCGTATAATCAATTGTGCTGTAGGCAAATCTAGATCTGGGTGTAATTCAGCATCAGCTGTGCCTTGCACACAATGCACAGGCCACAACACTTGCTCGCCATAACTGAGCTGAATCTGCTCATAGTCCTGTTTGCCTGCATGGTTGGCAGCAAAGGACACATGCGTTGCAGGATGCCAGTCTTGGGTGATCACAATGTTCTGAAACACACGTCCCAACGCATTAATGCAGGGAATAATTTGATCGGCATTTGCAACCGCCAAATTACCTCCTGGACAAAAACCATTTTGCACATCAACCACAATCAAGGCATTATTCAGCTGCTGCATGCTGTTTCCTTTCCCATCTTAAACGCTACCCTCAGCATAGCTGAAATTTAAGTCTGAGTTGTATCGCTTTGATAAAAATAAAAAGAATCGTTTTCGGCACAATGTTGATAGTTCGGTAGCTGTAACAATAATTGCCGTACAAAACGTGGATAGATTTTGGCTTTGCGTGCAGTCGCGGCATGAAAATAAAAATAAGGCAGTGGATGCCGAGTTAAATAATTGACCAAATGCTGTCGGGTTAAACGCATCACCTGAAAGGCATCAATACCTGCGTTGACATCTTCATAAGTAGCTTGATCGGCAAATGCCAGCCACGCGTTTTGTTTTGGAGAAGTCCGTGTTGCTCGAAAATGGCGTTTCAGTTCTAAAATAAATTCATATTCAATCAGATACAGCGAAAACTGCTGTTGATCCAACTGAAATTCTGCAATCAATTTTTTCTGCTTCAAATGATACTCTTATATTTACTGTTTTTTAGGACTTATTATACCCTGCTTGCGTCATTGTCACCCAGTAGAACAGGCAGCTTTGCGACAGTACTTGTCACACTTCATTCGAGCATTTTTTCTCAAAAATCAGCGATCAACATACAAAAAAATAGCCTGCAGGTGCAGGCTATTTGGTCTTTCAACTGTTCTCATCCTTTTAAACAGTTTGAATACGACGTACCAATAACAACATGAAAATGGCTGAAATAATAATACATGGAATGGCTGCTGAAATAACCCCAGCCGCACCAAAGCCTGCTGCCAACAACTGACCTGCAATAGCAGGGCCAAGCATTGCGCCTACACGACCAACAGCAGAGGCAACACCGACCCCAGTACCACGTACTTCGGTTGGGTAGACAATACTACCAAAAGCATATAACACGCCCTGACAGCCAATCACAAAAGCACCGACCAAAGCTGAAGCCATATACATTTGCATGAGTGAACCCGCTGCATTTAGAGCAAATAAACCTGCCAAAATACCACCATACATCAATAAAATCACGTAGGCTTTTTTCCAACGGTCGGTCAGCATACCCAAAATTACAGTACCGACTGTCGCACTCACCATGAAATAGAACTGTGCAGTACTGCCTTCTTTACGCGAGAAACCTAATTCCATAAATAAAGATGGTAACCAGCTCAACATGATGTAAACCACCATCAAGGTAAAGAAGTAACTCACCCAAATAAATAAGGTACGCAATAAGTTTTGTGAATTAAACAAATCTTTAAAAGATGCTTTTGGCGCAGCATTTTGTGCTGTGACATCTTTACCTGCCGCTTGTGCTTTTAAGAATTCACGTGATTCTGGCAATAACCACATCATCAATGGAATGACAATAAATGGCAGCAAACCACCCAAATAGAAAATGTTTTTCCAGTTTGAGCCAAAATCTGTACTGGCAATTAAAGATAAAATGGCTGCACCCACAGGCATACCACAATACATCAAGCCCACAGCACGACCACGGTTTTGTGGCGAAACAGCTTCAGATGCCAAAGTAATTAAAATTGGCATGGCTGCCCCTAAACCCGCACCTGCCAAGAAGCGCACCGCCAATAGACTTTCAAAGCTATTCACCCACACCGTACATAAGGTAAATAAAGCAAAGACTGCTGTAGACCAGATTAATACTTTTTTACGACCAATACGGTCTGCAAAACGTCCGCCAACCAAAGCACCTGGCAATAAACCTAAAATACCCGCACTAAAAAATACCCCAAGCTGCGAGCTGTCTAAACCAAAATGCTCACGGATACCTGCCGCAGCAATACCTGCTGCCTGAATATCCAGACCTTCAATCACTGCAATTAAAAAGCAGATCGCGACGGTAATAACCGCATGCCGCTGATCGCTATGTTGTGTTGATCTATCCATTGGGTCCCTCTACTAGAATTAGATAGCCATGTGAAAGCCTGCATCTTGCGCAGTTTTAAACTGCAGCAATAGCTATCAATAAGTGTTAGACCAAAGTGAATTTTTTCAGATCAGCGCAAACGTGTTGCGAAGCATGTAGAAAAAAACATAGCGAAAAAAACAATAAATCTGGCAAATTACACGCTATTTTCCCGCTTAAAGCAGTAAATTCAGCGCAAGATTTCTCACCATTTAAGAAGTCAGCGACAACATAGGTAGACTTAAAAGCTATTATTCTTAAGAATCAAAAATCAAAATATCCCGATTAAAACAGTCAGATATAAGAGCTATAAGGTCTGAATTGAGCGTTTTTTTATATAAATATCTAGGGTCTGTTGACAATTCATCTATGTTTGCGACGTGAGAGATATATCTCGCAAGATTTTTTAGCTGATATAAGGCATGAGACAGGAAATTTAGTCATTCTAAATGACTGGCACATAACGCAATAGCAGCAAAAAATATGCTCGCCCTGAAAGGCTGTGGCTAAAACTTTCTCAGATTGCGTTATGAAACTTGGCAATAGTCTCGCTATTCCCTGCGTTTCATGCCTGATCTGCTCAGTTTTAGCCTACAGCGCAAGCCATTTATGAAATGTCAACAGACCCTATATTCAGCGTTGTATTTCAAACTTGAGGCTAAAAAAGTGCTGATGAGGGTTGCGCCATACCAATGAAAATTTGGGTACAAAGGAGATGGTTATTATTTTTTTATTTTGAACAACAAGCTGCTGATCCTAAAATACTAAATTAAACAAAGTTTATGATTGCTTTGACGAAAGCATATTGTTCTGACACACTGAATCAGTCATAATTTGGCTAAGCATTATTTAATCAATTTGATTGAATTTTGACCCAAATCAAAATACTGCAACCATCCACATCTACCTTTTCTACACCTCTGTGGATGGAAAAATAGGATCTTTTTAAAAAATGACTCAGCAAGCACAGACCATTCAAGGCTCAATTGTCGCAATTGTCACCCCAATGTTAGAAGATGGCAGCGTAGATTGGAAAGGTCTCGAGAAGCTCGTTGAGTGGCACATAGAACAAGGTACCAACAGTATTGTTGCTGTAGGTACAACTGGTGAAGCATCGACCTTAAGTATGGAAGAGCACACCAAAGTGATCGCAGAAATTATTCGCGTCGCAAATAAGCGTATTCCTGTCATTGCTGGTACTGGTGCAAACTCAACGCATGAAGCCATCGAACTGACCAAAGAAGCACAACAATTGGGCGCAGATGCGGCCTTATTGGTAACGCCTTATTATAATAAGCCAACTCAGGAAGGTTTATACCAGCACTATAAAGCAATTGCAGAAGCAGTTGATTTACCTATCATTTTATATAATGTACCGGGTCGTACTGGTGTAGATATGTCAAATGAAACGGTCATCCGTCTTGCAGACATCCCAAATATTGTGGGCGTAAAAGATGCAACGGGCGATGTGCCACGTGGTCAGCAATTATTGGCTGGCTTAACAGGCAAAAACATGGTGGTGTATTCAGGCGATGACGCTACGGCATATCAATTGATGCTGCACGGTGCAAAAGGCAATATTTCTGTAACTGCCAATGTTGCACCAAAAGCCATGAGCCAAGTTTGCGCGGCTGCAATCGCAGGTGATGCTGCAGGTGCAGAGCAACAAAACAGTGCGATTGCAAATTTACACAATATTCTATTTTGTGAATCGAACCCAATTCCTGTGAAATGGGCACTTCATGAAATGGGATTAATTGGTACAGGAATTCGCCTGCCATTAACTCCGCTTGCAGAACAATATCGTGCACCGTTACGCGAAGCCCTTCAGGCTGCGGGTGTCATTCAATAAAAGAGCTTAGTATGATGCAATTACGTTTTGGTTTTATCGCCGCACTTTCAGTATTGAGTTTGGCTGGTTGTAGTTCTCTTGCCATCAATAATGGTTCATTGGACTATAAAGACGCCGCTACTTTAGCACCACTTCAATATCCAGAAGGTTCTGTGGTTCGACCTGCAACACCGTTGTATCCTGCACCAAGCGTTGACCCTTTAGCAACGGCAAATGCACCTAAGCTTGAAAATGCACGTGGCAACCGTTTTGCGATGCCACGTCCTGAAGCCATGCAAGCCAGCAGCAACACAGTTCAAGACAGTACGCAAATTGGACGTCCTCAACCCGTAGTTGACGGAAACCAAAATCCGTTGCTCAAAATTGATGGAAATTCTGCTACAATTTGGCAATACACACTTGCCACCCTCAGCAGTCTGAATTACAGCATTGTTGGTCAAAGTAAGAACCGTTACGAGGCAACCATTAAGGTCGATCAACAGATTTATGTCTTAAGATTGACCTCTGTCGGTTCGAGCAACAACCTAGCTGTATTCAATGCCGATAACAGCTTTGCAGATCAAGAAAAAGCTGCAGATCTGTTGGCCCAGATTTACCAAAATTGGCCAGCCTAGCCGTACTAGGCATTTTTTTTTGAAAAAGGTTCCCTCATGTTAAAACAAACCTTGCTCTATACTGGTAAAGCAAAATCTGTTTATACCACAGACAGTGCAGACCACCTGATTTTAGTCTTTCGTGATGATGCCTCTGCGTTCAATGGCGAAAAAATCGAACAACTAGATCGTAAAGGTAAGGTGAACAACCGTTTTAACGCCTTTATCATGGAAAAATTGGCTGAAGCGGGTATCGAAACTCACTTTGAAAAACTACTTACACCAAACGAAGTATTGGTGAAAAAGTTAGACATGATTCCTGTAGAGTGCGTTATTCGTAACTACGCTGCAGGTTCACTCTGCCGTCGTTTAGGTGTAGAAGAAGGTAAAGAACTGACCCCACCTACATTTGAATTGTTCTTTAAAGATGACGCTCTTGGCGACCCAATGGTAAACGAATCTCAAGCGATTGCTTTAGGTTGGGCCAATGCTGAACAATTGGTAAAAATGAAAGAATTAACTTACCAAGTCAACGATGTATTAAAAGCATTGTTTGATGCAGGTAACATGATTTTGGTCGACTTCAAACTTGAGTTTGGTGTATTCCACGACCGTATTGTGTTGGGTGATGAGTTCTCTCCAGACGGTTGCCGTTTATGGGACAAAGACACCAAGAAGAAACTCGACAAAGACCGTTTCCGTCAAGGTTTAGGCGGTGTGGTTGAAGCTTATGAAGAAGTTGCTGCACGTTTAGGCATCGACTTAGACAATATCTAATTCAAGCTTTTCAATTTTAAAAGCTGAATTCCCAAAACCGAGCAACATTGCTCGGTTTTTTGTATTTTGCTGTAGACCAAACAGGGTTTACAAACCAAATCTTTGAAAAAATCGCCCCATCCACAATGCCCAGTCTGTCTGCCTATTTTTAAATTTATCTGAATTTAAATTGTGTATTCTGCAATTCCGTGTATGCTTGTTGTCATACTAGAAAAATATGAAGTTCGTTTTAATCGTCTAAGTCCGTAGTTTTATTTTGTAATCCTTCGTTTGTTCAGATTTTAAGTCGCATCTTTTTCCCAGTTATTCCAAATCTTTTTTAGATTGCAACATATTAAAATTCAGCAGGATATTTCCCTATGTCAAATCCGACAATGAAAGGCACGGTAAAGTGGTTTAACGAAACTAAAGGTTTTGGTTTTATTCAACCAGAATCTGGTCCAGATGTGTTTGCGCATTTCAGCGAAATCGCACACTCAGGCTTCAAGACTTTACACGAAGGTCAGCAAGTTGAATTCAGCATTGCGCAAGGTCAAAAAGGCCCGAATGCTGTAAACATCAAACCGCTTTAAACCTTTGAATGCAGCACTCAAGGCTGCAAACAAATCTAAAAAAGCTCAAGTTGATTCTTGAGCTTTTTTTATGCCAATACTTTTACAAATATCTTTTCAGCTATACCAAATCGCTTAGGATTGAGTCTGCTGCCAACGACGTTGTTGTAAACGCTCACCTTCCACTTCACGTTTATTACGTGCCGACTCATACAACTTTGTGCCTTTCAGTTCAGGCGGCAAATAGTCCTGTAGCACAAAATGCTCTGGGTAATTGTGCGGATACAAATAATCTACGCCATAGCCTTGTTCTTTCATCAGTTTGGTCGGTGCATTACGCAAATGCAGTGGCACAGGTAAGTTGGCGGTTTTTTCAGCCAAATCCATGGCTTTATTAATTGCCAAATAAGTACTGTTACTTTTGGCACTGGTTGCCAAATATACTGCACATTGTCCTAAAATAATCCGCGCTTCGGGCATACCCAGCACTTGTACCGAGCGGAAACACTCGCCTGCCAATAACAAGGCATTGGGGTTTGAATTGCCAATATCTTCCGAAGCAGCAATCAACATGCGACGCGCAATAAAGCTCGGGTCTTCACCGCCTTTGAGCATGCGCGCCATCCAATACAATGCAGCATCGGGGTCACTGCCACGAATTGACTTAATAAAAGCCGATACCAAATCATAATGTTGCTCGCCTGACTTGTCATAACGGGCAATGTTTTGTTGCGCAACCTTGACCACAATCGCGTTGGTGATGATATTTTCCACCTCGGGTTCAAAGGTGCTTGCCACCAAGTCCAGTAGGTTTAAAGCCTTGCGTGCATCACCTGCAGCAAACTGAATCAGAGCATCAAATTCTTCAATCTGAATATAACGGTCTTTTAAGAATTGATCTTGCTGAATGGCTTGAGTAAGCAAAGTCTGAATCGAATCGGCATCTAAAGCCTTTAAGGTATAGACCTGACAACGTGAAAGCAGCGCACTATTGACTTCAAAAGATGGATTTTCAGTGGTCGCACCAATTAAGGTGATTTTGCCCTTTTCCACCGCATTTAATAAGGCATCTTGCTGCGACTTATTAAAGCGATGAATTTCATCAATAAACACCACTGGTGTGAGCAAATCGCCGCCTTCGGCAATAATTTCACGCAGTTCTTTGACCCCAGTATTCAAGGCAGAAAGGCTGATAAAAGGACGATCTACCGCCTGCGCCAACAGCAAAGCGATGGTGGTTTTCCCCACCCCTGGTGGTCCCCAGAAAATAATTGAAGGCAAATGCCCCTGATCAATCATTTGGCGTAACGGCGCTTGCTCACCTAAAAGATGATCTTGACCAATAATTTGCGATAAATCGCGTGGACGCAAACGCTCAGGCAGTGGAATATGACTCTCTGACATCTTGTTATTTCTATACTTGACTTCAACCTAGTCTACTATGATCTCAAGCTTTGGAGTATTTCTAATCGTACCGATTTATCGCTAAAACACGATTCAAAGTTTATTCTGCAGTATGAATTAACGCACCCAACGCACCACATAATCTTCTATATCTTCTTCTGCAACATCCAGTTCTGAAATACAACGCCCTGCCGCAGATTTTTTGGCTTTAATCACACTTTGGCGTGAGCCCGTATTTAAGTAATGCCAAGATGGCAAATTTTTGCCCTGTTTTAAACGACGATAGGCACAACTTGGCGGCAACCAGTGAATTTTTTCTAGTTTTTCGGGGGAAAGTTGAATGCAATCGGGCACAAAGTCAAAGCGATTGGCATAATCTGAACAACGTGCTGTGTTACAGTCCAGTAACTTGCACGCCACTTTGGTATAGGCCACTTCTTGCGTGTCTTCATCTTCTAGTTTGACCAAACAGCATAAACCGCAACCATCGCACAAGGCTTCCCATTCCGCAGTATTTAAGGCATTCAGCGGATAGTTTTTCCAAAATTCAGGTCGTAATTGATCAGACATAGCGCACAGAAAATAACAAAACTGCGTCATTATAACAGCCTTGTTTCAACTTGTTGCTTTTGTTTAGTCTTTAAATGAATCAAACACTTAACTCAAACAACTGAACATTTAATACACAAAAACAAAACAGTGTGCTGCGTTCAGCTCCCTATACTAAATTCAGAAGCTATAAAAACACATGGAGAACAATTATGTTTCGTTGGGCTATAATCTTCGCAGTGATTGCGTTAATCGCGAGTTTACTTGGTTTTGGTGGTGTCGCAGGTTTATCCAAAGACTTTGCCATTATTTTATTGGTGATTGCTGTGATTTTGGCAATTGTTGGTTTCCTCTCTCGCGGAAAAATCTAGTGACCTCGTCTATAAATTCCTAAAAATCAGATAAAAAAGAAGGATTTTTCCTTCTTTTTTTATGTCCGCTTTTTACGCAACAAATGCCAATTTGGCTATTTTAAAAATATTTTCTCACATTTATAGGCAGTATTTACCCTGTTTTTAAAAATGCGTGCCATATTATTATGCTTTAATCATGGCATTGAAAACGATAAGGAATAAGGCATGGCTTTAGCAATCAAAACTCGCGAAATTGAATATACCGCTGCAGATGGCAGCAAACTGATCGGTTATTTTGCTGCACCAGAAGCTGCACAAGCTATCGCGGGGGTGATTGTCGCACCTGAATGGTGGGGACGTAACGAATACACCGAACAACGTGCGCGTGAATTGGCTGAACATGGTTTTGCAGCCTTAGCGATTGATATGTATGGCGATAAAAAAGTCACCACCACCGCAGCCCAAGCCAATGAATGGATGATGCAAACTTTTGCAGATGCTGACACAATTGTGACTCGTGCGTCTGCAGCTTTGGACACTTTAGCTGCCCAACCTGAAGTAAATCGCGATAAACTCGCTGCAATTGGTTTCTGTTATGGCGGCAAAGTCGTTCTGGATTTGGCTCGTTCTGGCGCAGCATTAAAAGTAGTGGTGACCTTCCACGCCAACCTCAGCCCGAAAGCCCCTGCACAACAAGGTCAGGTACAAGCCGAGATTTTGGTGTTGCATGGTGAACTGGACAGCATGGTGACTTTAGACGACGTCGCAAGTTTCCGTGAAGAAATGCACGCGGCTCAAGTAGAGCATGAAGTGATTATTTTTGAAGATGCCAAACACGGCTTTAGTAACCCTCAAGCCGATGAACGTGCCAAAGCCAATGGGGTCGATTTAGGCTATAACGCATCGGCAGAGCAACAAGGTTTAGCTGCCATGTATGAAGTGTTGGATCGTCGTTTAGCAGATTAATCTGCTGTTCACATTACGCAGCATATACTCAACGCAAGCCAAGAAAATTTTAAAGAAGAGGATATAACAATGACTGAGCAATGCCCTTATTGCAATTTTGATGATTATGATGTTTTGGCAAAAAATGAATTTGGGGTAATTTTGCCTGAACCCAATGCCCTGTCTAAAGGACATTGCGTGATCATTCCGCTACGTCACGTCGGCTCTTTTTTTGACATTACAGACAAAGAACGTAAAAGTTTATTGTCTTTATTAGAATTGGCGCGCAATGAGTTGCAATTGCGTCATCAACCTGCAGGTTTCCATGTTGGTTTTAATGATGGCGATGTGTTTGATGCCAAATCTGAGCATTTACACATCCACATTATTCCACGCTATGAAGGTCAGACCTTAAAGCTAGATAACCGTTGGGGCATGAGCGGTCAAATTTAAACCAGGACTCGTTTTATCCCAAACTAAGTGAAACCAAACCTAAAGAAGAAGATGCACGCTCATCTTCTTTTTTATGCACGTAATTCCCACGCCAGTTTGGCTATACTAAGCCGCTACTTTACAAACTGGGTTCGCATGACTGCTTTTTCATTTTCCGATGCTCTCCTCACATGGTTCGATCAACACGGACGCCATGACCTGCCGTGGCAAGTCGCCGATGATCCCTATGCGGTGTGGGTGTCTGAAATCATGCTGCAACAAACTCAGGTCAAAACCGTATTGCAATATTTTGAGCGTTTTTTGCAGCGCTTTCCGACAGTGCAAGATTTAGGACGTGCAACTTGGGATGAAGTTGCACCGTATTGGGCAGGTTTAGGCTATTACGCCCGCGCCCGCAACTTGCATAAAGCCGCAGCCATTGTGGCACAGCAAGGACATTTTCCAAGTACGCTCGAACAGTGGATGGCTTTGCCGGGCATTGGTCGCTCTACGGGTGGTGCCATGATGTCGCTGGGTTTACGCCAATACGGCGTCATTATGGATGGCAACGTCAAACGGGTTTTAGCACGTTTTTTTGCTATTGAAGATGATTTATCCAAACCTGTACATGAACGTGCCATGTGGCAACTGGCAGAACAGCTCTGCCCCGAAGTGCGTAATCACGACTATACGCAGGCTATTATGGATTTGGGCGCCACCATTTGTACCCCCAAAAAACCACTGTGCTTATATTGCCCAATGCAACAACACTGCAAAGCACATCAACAAGGTTTAGAGCAGGAATTGCCCTTTAAAAAACCGAAAAAAGCCGTACCCGTTAAATCTGCACAGGTCTTAGTACTGCAATGCGCAGATCAGTGGTTATGGCAACAACGTCCCAATACAGGACTTTGGGGTGGACTATGGTGTTTGCCTGTCATTGAAGATGCACAGGCTTTTGAGCAACTGTGTCAAAGCTTGAGCCTTAAACAGGTACAGCAACGCGCACAGATTTCACATAGCTTTACCCATTTCACTTGGCAGCTTGAAGCACTGTGTTTTCAGGTCGATGCTGATCTACAAGAACACTTGGCAATAGAACTGAATGCAGATTGGTATAGTCCGCAACAAGCCAGCGATTTGGGCATTCCGACGGCCATGAAAAAATTGATCTCGGCAATCAATCTGTGACATAGTCAAGCATCGTGATGAATGAAATCTTTGCTTTCACTGCCATTACAAGGATGTCTTATGTTTCGATGGATTGCTGTTTTAAGCCTGTCACTCTTTACCTTATTGATTGCGGCCTGTAGTTCTGCACCGAAACGTCCTAGTACCCCACTCCCGCCTGCCTTGGTGCAAAAACTCAATCAAATGAGTTTAAAAACTCGCTTGCCCATTCCTGTGCAGGGCATTAAAGCGCATCAGTTGAATGACACTTGGGGTGCATCTCGTAGTAGCGGACGTTTGCATGAAGGCATTGATATTCTTGCCGCCAAAGGCAGCAAAGTGTATAGCGCTACAGAAGGTTTAATTGCAGACTTACGCGATAATCGCTTAGGTGGTAAAGTAATTTGGATATTAGGGCCTGCAGGCACTTGGCATTACTATGCACACTTGGATGGACATAAACGCGGTTTAAACGTGGGCGATTATGTCAAGGCAGGAACGCATATTGGCTATGTCGGCAATACAGGCAACGCCCGACACACTGCCGCACATTTGCATTACGGACTTTATTTAAATGGTAAAGGACGCGGTGCGGTCAATCCTTATCCTTATTTACGTTAATTTTGTTAGGAACATTTCATGTCTGAAGCCTTGATAAATCGATTGGTGGAATTTGCAGAATCTGGCAATCAACAAAAAATTGTATTGGCAGGACAAGTCCATCAAGGCTGGGTCATGGAAATTACTGAAGATGCCCTGCTCATCAGCACAGGTTATTCAGATAAAGTTGGTAAAGACAACTGGATTTCCTTTCACGATCTGCAACAGGCAGAACTATATTATTGGGATAACCAACATGACCAATGGGCAGCATTTCAGCTTTAAGTCCGTCCCATTCACATCTATTCAGCTATCTATTCAACAAGGAGCATGACCCATGACGATACAACGCTGTGGCTGGTGTTCCGATGATCCGCTCTATATTGCCTATCATGATTTAGAGTGGGGACAAGCTGTATTTGCCGAAGTGCATTTATTTGAAATGCTGTGTTTAGAGGGACAGCAAGCAGGCTTGTCTTGGATTACTGTATTAAAAAAACGTGAAGCGTATCGTCAGCATTTTTTTCAATACAGCATTGCTGAAATTGCCGCCTTCAGTGATGATGATATTGCGCTCAAATTACAAGATGCTGGATTGATTCGACATCGAGGTAAATTACAAGCAATTCGTGACAACGCACGTGCATGGCAAAAACTAAAAGACGCCGATATAAACGTCGTGACATGGCTTTGGGGTTTTGTTGCACAGCAACCTATTAGGAATGATGTACCTGACTATCGTCTTGCGCCTGCACAAACCGACGCTAGTGTTGCCATGTCGAAAGCCCTAAAGAAAAATGGTTTTAAATTTGTAGGCCCGACCACCTGCTATGCTTTTATGCAAGCTGTAGGCATGGTCGATGATCATGAAAATCACTGTCACTTTAAAACAACATCTTAAAGCAACATCCAAGCTTTAGTATTCAAAACTGCTCAACCCATAATAGCAAGATCACCAATCAATACAGTCAGCCTTATGACAAGGACGGTGCAATATGAGTAATACCATTCGAGCCTATGCCGCAATGCAGGCAGGTGAAGCCCTGCAAGCCTATCAATTTGATGCGGGTGAACTGCAGGCGCATCAGGTAGAAGTCAAAGTCGAATATTGTGGCTTATGCCATTCCGATCTTTCAGTCATTCAAAATGACTGGCATTCCTCAGTATATCCTGTGGTGGCAGGACATGAAATTATTGGCACGATTACCCAATTAGGCAGTGAGGCCAAAGGCTTAACCGTGGGGCAACGTGTAGGCATTGGCTGGACTGCAGACAGTTGCCAACACTGCGATGCCTGTATTGCAGGCGAACAAGTGCTGTGCAGCAATGGCACTACCGCAACCATTGTGGGACATGCAGGTGGTTTTGCCGATAAAGTCCGTGCAGGTTGGCAATGGGTAATTCCATTACCCGATGAGGTCGATCCTGTCAGTGCAGGGCCTTTGCTCTGTGGTGGAATTACCGTATTTGATCCGATCTTGAAACATCAAATTCAGGCAGTACATCATGTTGCGGTGATTGGTATTGGTGGCTTGGGGCATATCGCCATCAAATTATTAAAAGCATGGGGCTGTGAAATTACGGCGTTCAGTTCCAATCCAGACAAAACCGCAGAATTACTGGCTATGGGTGCAGACCATGTAGTGAACAGCCGTGATGCTGCTGCCCTTAAAACCCAGCGTGGCAAGTTTGACCTGATTTTAAGTACGGTAAACGTAAGCTTGGACTGGAATGCTTATTTAAGTACGCTTGCACCACATGGCACTATTCACATGCTAGGTGTAGCGCTAGAACCCATGCAAATTAAGGCGGGCAGCTTAATTGGCGGTGCAAAATCGGTTACTGGTTCATCGACAGGTTCGCCTGCAGCGCTGCGTCAATTACTACAATTTGCCGCACGCAAACAGATTGCCCCACAGGTGGAAGTTTTTCCGATGTCACAGATCAATCAGGCAATTGAACATTTGCATCAGGGCAAGGCACGCTATCGGGTTGTGTTAAAGGCCGACTTTGACTGACTTTTAAGATAAGTCATGATAGTCAAATATATTTCTATCTTTATTTAGGTAAAACCGCTCATCTAAAAACCTAGATCACATGAGGATACTCGGAAGTGTCATCCACAACCTGCGTAGCATTAGACCATTATTGTTTCTGCGAAATAATGAATGAGATACAAGAATTAAACAGGTTTTGTGGATGACAATGGTTTTGCCCACTTTTGCCGAAACAAAAGTGGGTCGAACCGAAGGTTAATCCTATTATTGGACAACAACCCATCAGGACACTATCTTGATCATTTATGCGATTACAATGAAAATTTACCGACAACCAAACGAAATCTGACTTTTCTTAAATGACTCACATCTAGTCCTGAATCGACAAGATTTATGTATAAAAAATGTTTTAGATATTCAGTCTGTTATAGAATAAACTGCGTAAGCAGCATATATTAAAAAAGTTGAATCGACACAGGCTGCAAAGCCACGTGCCAAACTAGAAAAGTCTGTGAAAAAGTCTGCTAAGATGAATGCTGCTTTTTTAACTATAAAATGAATTTGAGAAAACCTATGAGTAAAGCCTTACCCATCGCTGTTGCTGTAATTTTAGGCGGTGCTGCACTTGTTCCTGTTTATTATGCCTCTCAAAACCCAGCAGTGGCGACCTCTAAAGCGTCGGCAAATGCTTCTGCGGTTGAAAAAATCAGCTACGCTTTGGGTTATGAAGTGGCACATCAAACCCCACCAGAGCTAGACATCAACAGCTTTGTAACAGGTGTGCGTGAAGGTCATGCGCGTAAACAACCTGCCTACACCGAAGAAGAATTACAAAAAGCCTATGAGCAATTCCAGCAAGAGTTGCAACAAAAACAAGCCACTCAAGCGCAAGCTGCGCAAACAGCCAGTGATTCATTCTTAACTGAAAATGGCAAAAAAGCAGGCGTACAAACCACAGCTTCTGGCTTGCAATATCAAGTGATTAAAGAAGGCACAGGCAAACAGCCAACGGCAAGCTCTGTGGTCAAAGTGCACTACACGGGTAAACTGGTCGATGGCAAAGTATTTGACAGCTCGGTACAACGTGGTGAGCCAATTGAATTCCCACTGAATCAAGTCATTCCGGGCTGGACTGAAGGTTTACAGCTCATGAAGGAAGGCGGTAAAGCTACGCTGTATATTCCATCGAAACTGGGCTACGGCGAACAAGGTGTACCAGGCATGATTCCTGCCAACAGCACCTTAATTTTTGATGTTGAACTGATTGAAGTGAAATAACAACATCACCCTTTCAGGAGAGCTTGGCTCTCCTGTATGGTCTTAGGACGAAAAGAATGAAAAAACACCTTGCCCTTGTGTGTATCGCACTGCTCAGCAGTGGCAGTTTTGCCAAAACCGTGACCAATAAAAGTCCTGTTGCAGATCAGGTCGGTTATAGCTTTGGTTATTTAATGGGGCGCAGCAATGCGGAAACCTTAAAAGATATTGATCTCGAAGCCTTCATTGCTGGCTTAAAAATGGCAACACAAGACCAAGCCGCCAGTTTAAGCGATGAAGAAATGGCACGAGTGCTGACTCAATTCAAAAAGCAAGCCGAAGCCAAACAACTGATTGAGCTTAAAAAAGTAGCCGATAGCAATGCTAAAATTGGGCAAGCCTTTTTAAACAATAATGCCAAAAAGGCAGGGGTCAAAGTCACCAAGTCTGGCTTGCAATATCAAGTCTTACAGGCAGGTACGGGCAAATCACCCAAAGCCACCTCTACCGTTAAAGTCCATTATGAAGGTCGTTTAATTGATGGTACGGTATTTGACAGTTCTATCGCCCGCGATCAAGCTGCAGAATTTCAGGTCAGCCAAGTCATTCAAGGTTGGACTGAAGGCTTACAACTCATGAAAGTTGGTGCCAAATATCGCTTCTTTATTCCTGCTGCTCTAGCCTACGGTCAAATTGGCTCAGGCGATGCAATTGAGCCAAACAGCACGCTTATTTTTGATGTGGAACTTTTAGAAATTGTAAAATAATCCAAAGCCGCATCATCTTTAAACAAAAAAATACCGCAATTTAAATTGCGGTATTTTTTCAGATCAACTTCGCTTCATTAAGGTTTTAAATGACGTGGTCTAAAACCCGTTGCCAACAATCCAACCCCATAGGCCACTACGCCCACCACACACAGCGCAGTGACTTCTGCCACACGCATCCATTGTGATACATCACCGTTATACCAAGTTAAGGCATACCACAACGCAGCAATCATCACGGCATTTGCCACTGCAAACTGCACCATGAGTTTTTTCCAGTGCGCACCAAAACGGAAAATCTTGCGTTGATGCAAATAGAAATACAACATGCCTGCATTCACCAAAGCCGAACCTGATGATGCCAGTGCCAATGCCATGTGTTCAGCTTGCCAGTCAATCAGTTTAAAGAAGCCAATAAACACCACGTTTAAAATCGCATTGGCAGCCACAGCCATTAAACCCACACGTACTGGTGTTTTGGTGTCTTGCTGTGCATAAAAACCCGGTGCAAAGACTTTAATCAGCATGAATGAAATCACCCCTGCACTCATACATTGCAAGGCCAAAGCGGTCATTTGCGTATCTTTAAAACTAAACTGACCACGCTCAAACAAGGCTTGGATAATAGGCGTTGATAACATAAACAGTGCAATACTGGCAGGGACACCTACCAAAATAATCACCCGTGCAGCCCAGTCCATCATGCCGCGGAATTTATCCATATTTTGTTCTGCATGACGCGCAGACAGTGACGGTAAAATGACCGTCCCAATCGCTACACCAATTAAGCCCAAAGGTAGCTCTGTCATACGTTCCGCACTATACAACCACGACACCGAACCATCCTGCATAAAAGATGCCCAAATGGTGTTGAGTAGCAGGTTAATTTGCGTGACCGATACCCCAAATAAAGCAGGCAGCATCAGCTTCATAATCCGATCCACCCCTTCATGCTTGAAATCAACTTTAGGGGGAATCAGCAGCTTTTTACGCCATAGTTCTGGAATTTGAATCGCAAGTTGTAAAGCACCCGCGATAATCACCGCCCAACCCAGTGCCATAATCGGCTCTGCCATGTACGGTGTGAGCCATAATGCACCTGCAATCATCGCCACATTCAGCAATACAGGCGCAAAGGCAGGCGTGGTAAATGAGCCATAGCTGTTCAAAATACTGCTGGCAAATGCCGTCAGCGACATAAACAACAAATAAGGAATGGTCAGGCGGAACATATCGGTGGCTAGCGCAAACTTTTCAGGGTCGCTATGGAAACCCGGTGCGTAGATATACATCACCGCAGGCGCAGCCACCATGGCGGTAAAGGTTAGCCCTGTCATTACCGTCATTAAACAGCCAAAAACCCGACTAATTAAAATTTGTACTTCGGCATGAGTGCGGCTGGTTTTATATTCGGTCAATACAGGAATAAATGCCTGCGAAAACGCCCCTTCGGCAAACAGTCGCCTGAAAAAGTTGGGGATACGAAACGCCACCACAAAGGTATCGAAATCTTTACCTGCACCAAACACATTCAGCAATACCACATCACGGACTAATCCTAGCACCCGTGACAGCATGGTCATTGCACTGACAATAAAGGTCGATCGCCAAAGCGCCATCGTTACCACCCAATTAAAAATTTAGTCGCTATTGTAATCAAAGCATCAACAAAGTTTTGTTATTGATTGATCAATTTTTCCTGTGATGTCGAAGCTTTAAGTTGAGATAACTGTTCACGAAAATACTGCCAGTCAAAATACGGCCCCGGATCAGTTTTACGTCCCGGTGCAATATCGGAATGTCCTGCAATATGCTGTTGAATACTCGGATAGGCCTGCTGCAAACTGTGTACCACCTGCACCAAACTCTGATATTGCGCTGTTTCAAAAGGCAAGTCATCACTGCCCTCTAATTCAATCCCAATTGAATAGTCATTACATTCAGGCTGTGCCAAATAACTAGAACGCCCCGCATGCCACGCCCGATCTGCAAAATTAACAAATTGCAGCACCTCGCCTGTTCTTAAAATCAACAAATGTGCCGAAACCTGCAGGCCCTGAATGGTCTGAAAGTAAGGATGCTGCGACCAATCCATTTGGTTCTGAAAAAATTGCTCAATATAACCACCACCAAATTGTGACGGCGGCAAACTAATATTGTGAATGACCAGCAATTGAATCTCTTGGTCTGTCGGACGGGCGTTGAAATTCGGAGATGGGACTTGTCTTGCCCCTTGTAATTGACCCTCAACCACCTGAAACGACGGCACATGCTGCATAAGGCAATCCCCAAACCATTAGAATAGAAAAATAGAACAGAAATTTCAGTTTAATGCCAACGCGTGACAATGAACATCTTAAATTACACCCGAACGTGGCTAAAAAACACATCCTGACGCAGAACAGTGTTAATATAACGCGCAATTTTCATGGGCAAGATCGACACGGAAAATCTTATGAGCATCTCTCCAGCTTTGCTTGAACAATCCATCCAAATCAATATTCAGCAAGCCTTGCAAGAAGATATTGGCGATGGTGATATTACCGCATTATTGACCCCTGAAGATGAGCAGGCCACTGCCACCATTATTAGCCGTGAAGACATGATTTTGGCAGGTCAACCGTGGGTAAATGCCCTGATTCAAGCATACGATGCCAATGTGCAAGTCACGTGGTTAAAAAATGATGGCGACCACGTTGCTGCCAATGAAGCCTTTTTGAAATTGGCAGGTTCTGCACGCAGCCTGTTAACGGTAGAACGCCCTGCGCTGAATTTTGTGCAAACCCTGTCTGCTGTTGCGACTAAAACCGCAGCCTATGTGCAACAACTTGAAGGCTTAAATACCAAACTGCTAGATACCCGTAAAACCTTACCGGGTTTACGCATTGCACAAAAATATGCTGTCACGGTCGGTGGTGGACAAAACCATCGTTTAGGCTTATTTGATGCCTTTTTGATTAAAGAAAATCACATTATGGCAGCAGGCGGCATTACTCAGGCAATTGCCAAAGCACATGCCATTGCTCCGGGCAAACCTGTAGAAGTTGAAGTGGAAACTTGGGATGAACTAAATCAAGCCCTTGAAGCCAAAGCTGATATTGTGATGTTGGATAACTTTAGCCAGCAACAAATGATTGATGCGGTCAAGCATGTGGCAGGTCGTTGTAAACTTG
This sequence comes from Acinetobacter sp. YH12252, assembly GCF_013417365.1. NCBI lineage: Bacteria > Pseudomonadati > Pseudomonadota > Gammaproteobacteria > Moraxellales > Moraxellaceae > Acinetobacter > Acinetobacter sp. YH12252. The sequence goes on along the minus strand of NZ_VPEA01000008.1, from coordinate 19,445 downwards.
AAGCGTCGGGCAACATCACCATTGAAAATTTACGTGAAGTGGCTAGTACAGGCGTAGATTATATTTCGATGGGTGTTTTAACCAAAGATGTCAAAGCTGTGGATTTATCAATGCGTTTTAATGCGTAAACGATTACTTTTAAAATTAAGGGTGCAATCTGCACCCTTAATTTTTTCCAAAAATTGATTTTAAGGAGGCAAATGAGCCTCCTTTTTTTATGCCTCAATTTTGAATTTAATCATCGTCCTTGTTGTCGTTGTCGTTGTCGTTGTCGTTGTCGTTGTCGTTGTCGTTGTCGTTGTCGTTGTCGTTGTCGTTGTCGTTGTCGTTGTCGTTGTCAGAAGCTTGACCGAGTACACTACGATTGTCTTCATTTTCACGCTCAGTACGTGAATCACATGCAGTTAAAAACAACATCATGGCAGACATTAAAATAATCAATAGTTTCATGCTTTCCTCCTCTTTTCATTCAGGCTCTTTGCATACAGTTTTCCATCTTAAAAGAACCCATCCTGCAATATTGTAGCTTTTTGCTTCACGCTTCCTATCGCAATCTAAATCTCATCCATAAAAAAACGCATCCGAAGATGCGCTCTTAAACAGCAGAAAAACATCAAAAAGCTTAGCTTACCAACCTAAAGCTTGCTGCTGTTTTTTTACCAATTCCTGAATACCTTTTTCTGCCATTTCCAACATGGCATTACATTGCACACGATTAAACGGCTTATCTTCAGCAGTACCCTGAATTTCAATAAATTCACCTGCTTGTGTCATCACCACGTTTAAATCAGTTTGGCAATTTGAATCTTCTTCATAGCACAAATCCAATAACACTTGGTCTTGGTACATGCCCACAGAAATTGCAGCCACCAAACCCTTTAATGGGTCATGCTTAATTTTTTTCTTTTCCAGCAACACATTCATAGCATCAATCAATGCCACTGCTGCACCTGTAATGGCTGCAGTACGGGTACCGCCATCGGCCTGAATCACATCGCAGTCAATGGTAATGGTGTTTTCACCCAGTTTCTTCAAATCGACCATGGCACGCAAGCTACGACCAATTAAGCGCTGAATTTCCTGTGTACGTCCGCTTTGTTTACCACGCGCCGCTTCACGGTCACTACGGGTATGAGTTGAACGTGGCAACATGCCATATTCTGCAGTTACCCAACCTTGTCCCTGCCCTTTTAAAAAGCGCGGTACAGAGTTATCAATACTTGCGGTACACAAAACTTTGGTATGACCAAACTCTACCAACACTGAACCTTCAGCATAGCGAGTATAGTTACGGGTAATTTTTACCTCACGTAATTGATCTAAAGCTCGTTGGTCAATACGCATAATGTGTCCTTATTTTTGGCTCAAATAAATTGCCCGCAAGTATAACAGATGCCACAGCGCAGGTCGCTTTTCCAAAGCTTGACGTGTGCTGTTTCGGTAAATTTTGCCTGTATTTTTACAAAGTGGCTTCATTCATCTTTTAGTATTATCGTGAAACACAGGTTTTTGTTAGACTGCGCGGCACTGGCAGAATCAGGAAATACAATGTCGATTCGGGAAGAACGAAAACAACAAAGTCGTCAGGCAATTATGGAGGCAGTGCTGCAACTCAGCAGCGCAGGACGTGCATTTAGCAGCATTAGCTTAAGAGAAATTTCACGACAGATTGGACTGGTGCCCACCGCATTTTATCGGCATTTTCAAGATATGGATGAGTTGGGGCTAGATTTGGTCGATCAAGTTGCCTTGCACATTAAAGGTATTTTGTATCAGTTGGGACAAGCTTATTTATACCAACCCGATGCACAGACCGAAAAGGCATTGACCCTATTTTTTAAATCTGTCGATCAACATCCACAACAATGGATTTTTTTAATTGCCGAACGCTGGGGCGGTTCGACCATTTTACGGCAAGCCATCGCCCGTGAAATTGATTTTTTAATTGAAGATTTAGCTAATGATTTACAACGGGTCGAAAGCGTACAACATTTTCAGCATGCTGAAGATTTTCACATTCTGGCCAATATTTTAATTAATTTATCGTTAAATTGAGCAATGAGCTGGATTGGTTTAGAACGCCAATTTGAAGCCGAAAAATTACCTGAACAACAGCAGCGTTTTATTCAACAAACCATTACTCAAGTACATTTATTATTTCGTGGCATTTGCCACTGGCAACGTCCGCAGCCTGTCGCAGATTAAACATACAACACACTTTTAACCTGCATTAAAAAAACCGCAATGACGTTGCAATCATTGCGGTTTTTAGCGATGCGCTGCTGATTCAGCCTTGCATCATCTTGTTATTGCATCTGCTTATTTCTTAGCTTTACGCTCTTGATCAACCAAGTAGTTCACTACTTGAATCACTTTGCCGTTATCGCCTTGAACGATATATTTACCATTCACCACCACCGCAGGTACACCTGTCAATTGGTACTGACGCGCCAATTGTTTAGCTTGTGAAATTTTAGAGGTGATCGCAAACGAGTTAAACATGCTGTTAAATTTCGCTTCAGGTACACCATATTTCACAAAGAATTTAGCTTGTGATTGTTGGTCAAAAATTTGCTGACCTTTGTCATGAATGGCATGGAAAAGTGGCAAGTGAGTTTTCTTGCGCACACCCAAAGCTTCAGACACATAATAACCACGTGCATTCATTTCCCAAACAGGATTCATGGCTGCAGGAGTACGCACAAAATTCACATCTTTAGGTAACTGGCGTAACCATGTTTGCATATATGGTTCTAAAGTAAAGCAGTGACCACAGCCATACCAAAAGAACTCACGCACTTCAATTTTACCTGGTACATCAACCTTACCCGGGTTGGCGACAACGCTATAATCTTTACCTGCTACAAAATTTGCCGCCATAGTGCTACCAGAAATAGCAAAGATGGCTGTTGCCAAACTACCTAAAAGGAATTTTTTCATTGCGTTTATAATCCTCTAAATCATTCTGTTTAGTGTATGGCAACACTATAAATCAATTATGCTGATTTCGTTTTCCTTCTGTGAACTTTTTTACAGCTTTTATCGCTTTTTTTAGAATTAACGCTACACTAGGGTTTATATCTATTTTTCCAATTATCACGACCCAATTGAGGTGGCACCCATGTCGCATTTGAATGTTGATCCACAAGAAATTGCCAAATTTGAAGCATTTGCAGCCATATGGTGGGATCAGCATTCCGAGTTCCGTCCCCTGCACATGATTAATCCACTGCGCTTAAACTGGATTGATGAGCACGCAGGCGGCTTGGCAGGCAAGAAAGTGCTAGACGTCGGCTGTGGTGGTGGTATTTTGGCAGAAAGCATGGCTCGTCGCGGTGCCAATGTGCTTGGAATTGATATGGGCGAAGCACCTTTAAACGTGGCACGCCTGCATGCAGAACAAGAAGGCGTACACAATATTGAATATCGCCAAATTCCTGTTGAGCAATTGGTAGATGAGCAAGCTGGTCAATACGATGTGGTGACTTGCATGGAAATGTTAGAGCACGTACCTGATCCGGCCTCGATTATTCAAGCCTGCCAAAAACTGGTCAAGCCGGGCGGTCATGTATTTTTCTCGACCATTAACCGCAACCCTAAATCATACCTATTTGCCATTATTGGGGCAGAATACGTGCTGCGCATGTTAGCCAAAGGCACACACGATTATCATAAATTTATTAAACCGTCTGAATTGGCACACGACATTCGCCAAGCGGGTTTAAAACTTAAAGATATGACGGGTTTACACTACAACCCACTGACTAAACGCTATTGGTTGGCACCTAATGTTGATGTGAACTACATGGTTTACACGGTCAATGAGGCAACAGAATGAAAGCCGTTTTATTCGACCTCGATGGCACCTTAATTGATACCGCTGCAGATTTTATTCGCATCATTCAAGACATGTGCCACGATAAAGGCTGTGAGATTGTGGCAGCAGAAGCCATTCGCACGCAGGTGTCTGAAGGTGCACGGGCGATGGTCAAATTGGTCTATCCAGAACTTGAAGTAGATGACCCTGTATTTCTTGCGCATCGACAACGCTTTTTAGACCTGTACGGCGCAGATATTGCAGTCGAAACTGATCTGTTTGAAGGTATGTATCCACTGCTTGATGCGTTGGAACAGCGTCAAATTCCGTGGGGTATTGTCACCAATAAACCGCGCTGGCTCAGCGAAGCACTGCTCAAAGCACTGAATTTAACTGAACGCTGTGCAGTTTTGGTCTGCCCTGAAGATGTTAGCCGTACCAAGCCAGACCCAGAACCTATGTATTTGGCGGCCAAACAGATTGAAATTGCCCCAGAACATTGTATTTATGTGGGCGATCATCCACGTGATATCGATGCAGGTCGTAACGCCAATATGTATACCATTTTGGCAGCATACGGTTATTTACCCTTGCAACACAAAGATGACTTAACAGCATGGCAAGCAGATTGTATAGTGGATTCAGTGACTGAATTACATACGGTTTTAGACAAATTGGTGCTGCAAGCTGCAACGCAAAACAGCAGTGCCAATGCTTGAATCAGTCCTGTAAAGCGATGACATGAAACTCAACCCATAAGCAATAAGAAATGAACAGGAGGGATGCCCATGAAATACTCAGAATATCAACCTCGCCCCGATCTTCTCAAAGATCGTATTATCCTGATCACAGGTGCCGGTGATGGTATTGGACGAGCGGCTGCCCTCAGTTATGCGCTACACGGAGCAACCGTAGTGCTGCATGGTCGTACCTTAAATAAACTTGAAGTGATTTATGATGAAATCGAAAGTTTAGGCGCACCGCAACCTGCTATTTTACCGCTACAGCTTTCGAGTGCTTCACCACGAGACTATGAATTACTGGTCGATACCCTAGACAAACAATTCGGACGTTTGGATGGTATTTTGCATAATGCAGGCATTTTAGGTGAACGCACCGAGCTGGCCAATTACCCTGCAGATGTCTGGGATGATGTCATGGCGGTAAATTTACGTGCGCCTTTTGTCTTGACTCAGGAATTATTGCCGCTCTTGGCAAAATCAGAACATGCCTCGGTGGTATTTGCCAGTTCAGGGGTTGGCCGTGAAGCACGTGAACGCTGGGGGGCTTATTCAGTTTCTAAAATTGCGATTGAAGCAGTCAGCCAATTATTTGCCAAAGAGCAAGTTCACCCGAATATTCGCTACAACTGCATTAATCCAGGTGCGACCCGCACAGCCATGCGTGCCAAAGCCTATCCAGATGAAGATCCAAAAACCTTACCAACACCCGATGCAATCATGCCTGCCTATTTATATTTAATGGGCGATGACAGCTTACACATGAACGGTCAAAGTATTGATGCACAGGATTAGTTCTGTCGTTTGATCCGAAGAAAGGAAGCGCTTGCTTCCTTTTTTATGGACTTAACCTAGCATATTGCCAATTTTTGCACATTGATTTGCGGTAAAATGGCATCGCACAAGCATTTTCAGGTTTCTATCCTGCCTATTTTTGGCAATGCAAAGCCTGATTACCATGCTTCCACATCTCAATTCAACCTCAACGATGCAGAGAGCAACATGACTGAATTAAACAACATCACCGTGACACCACTTGAAGATGGTATGGTGTCTTTACTGATTGATGGTCAGCCTATTTCTGAAAAATATGGCATGAAGTTTGAAGCCAGCATCGTAGATGACATTCAGACACTCGACAACGGTCAGAAAATCAAACTGTTTGATCAGTTTGTATTTTCACATACCGACCTTAATTTTGAACATGCTTACCACTATGTCACAGGCATTGAAAAACTGGACGATGCCTACAAAGTGGTTAAAAACTTTGTTTATCGTATTAAAATTGAAGGGCAACCTGAAATTGAACACGTGATTAGCAAGCAAGGCGCACCAATGAGTACTGAAGATGTACGCGAATTTATCAATGCACATATTCAAAAATCATTGACCGACTACACCGATTTAAACTACGCCTATTAAGCAAAACTCATGGCAACGGTGGCAATAATCGTTTTATTGGATTGTTTTTATAAAATTATACGGTTTTCCAAATCAATATACATCACCTATGCTTGATGTATCTCCACAACAAGCATTAGGTAAATTGTGATGACTGATATTCAACGTAAAACTGCCGTGATTCAAAGTATTAAAAGCTTGCAATTAGGTCAGCATTTAATTGTGGCTTTGGATGATCGTGAAACAGCCGAATGTGTTGCCATCGCTGTGCAATCTTTACAAGGCTTAACTGAACATTGGAACTAAAGCAGACCATAGCAGTACGCTGCTATGGTGATGTCTCATCCTTTCCTTAGCACAAGAAAAATCATCCCACCCCTATTTTCTGAGCGATAGCTACTAAATTTCGTATTTTGTCGCATAATAGAATCAATACCATGCCGCATCCTGCAGAGCGTATTTAAAAAATTCATGTGCTTTCTTCACAGTTTCTCTGCATTTAATGGTTAAAGTATGAACTGTGATATCAAGATGAGAGAATGAGGGGTTTACATGAAAAAGATTTTGACAGTTCTGGCAATGTCTTTCAGTGCTTTACTAAGCAGCAATTTTGCAACTGCCGCTCCTCAATTTGATCGAGACTTAGCTGACCATCCTCGTAACCAAGCACACAATAAACATGAATTTCGTGCCGATGCAGAAGAGCGTATGCAAGACAAACGCCGCATGCGTGAAGAACGTGGTGTAAAACGCTTACAACAACATAAATGGCAAACGGGTTATGTCATGCCGCAGCATTATCGTGGCAATGGTTATAAAGTCGATTATCAGGAACATAACTTGCCCCGCCCTGAACGCAAACAACAATGGTATAAAATCAACCAAGACTACATTTTGGTCGATGTCGAAAATCACCATATTTTGCGTATCGCAGGTTTATAGACCTACTGTTGTACATAAACAATATCTAAATACATAGCCCAAAGCTCACTTTGGGCTTTTTTTATAGAGCGATAGTCCGCTCAGGCTCTCCTTGTTTTCTCCATAAAATTCACAATTCACCTCAATTTCCACCATCATTTATCTTGAGTATTTGACTAATTTGGACACATCTACCCCATATTTAAAACTGAAGGTAAGTCGCATGAAAAAATTACTCAGCACCTTAGCACTGTCTTTAAGCGCAATCATGGCAACATCGGCTATGGCAGCACCCGACCATCGTTATGATGATCGTCGTCATCAAGCGAGTGCCACCTATAAACATCACGACAAGCGTTGGGACAATCCACGTCATCATGCACAGTGGGAACAAAAGCGTTATGATCAAAAACGCGTGAATCCAAGTCGTGACTGGCGTGTAGGTCAAAACCTGCCACGTGGATATTACGCGAACCGCTATAAAGTCAGTGATCGTGAAGCACGTCGTTTACCTAACACAGGCCGCTATCAGCAGTGGTATAAAGTCAACGGTGACTATGTGCTGATTAATGAACGTACCCAGCGTATTATTCGTATTATTGGCTAAAACCGTTCAGCCTAAGCTGAAAAACAGCATTTCTCCACAACACCTGAAGCACCATTCAGGTGTTTTTTTATATTTAGACTTCCGCTGCAGAATTTTTTGATTAGAATCAAAGACAGCACCATCGACCATTACAGCAGGCCAACGAATGACTCCGACTGAAAACCCACTCAGCACAACCTTACAATATGTGCATTGGTTTCGACATTCTGCGCCTTATATCAATGCCCACCGCAATAAAACCTTTGTAATTATGTTCGATGGTGAAGCGGTTTTGCATGAAAACTTTCAGCACATTATTCATGATATTGCCCTGCTACACTCACTTGGTATTCGCCTGATTTTGGTACATGGTGCGCGCCCACAAATTAATCAAAACTTAAAATTCAGCCAAATTGATACGCCATTTCATTTGCAACGTCGTGTCACCACCCGCGAATCTTTATCTTGTGTCATGAATGCTGTTGGTTCAATTCGCCTGCAAATTGAAGCCTTATTATCGATGGGGCTAGCGAACTCCCCTATGTACGGCGCACGGATTGATGTGGTGTCGGGCAATTTTATTACTGCCAAACCGTATGGCATTCGTGATGGAGTTGATTATCAACTGACTGGCGAAGTCCGCACTGTAGATGTCGATGCCATTCAACGCCATTTAGAAAATCATAATATTGTGTTGCTCGGTCCAACAGGTTATTCCACCACAGGTGAAGTGTTTAACTTGTTGGCTGAAGAAGTGGCAACTAAAACTGCCATTCAATTAAAAGCTGACAAACTGATTTTCTTAGGCGCGCAGCACGGTTTGCAGAATGCCGAAGGTCAATTGCAACGTGAAGTTCATCCGCAACATTTAAATCCATATATTGAAGATGCTCAGCGACATCATCCTGAATTGGCTTTACACTTAAATGCAGCCCAAGATGCCTCATTAAACGGCGTACATCGGGTACATCTCATTTCCTATGCCTACGATGGTGCTTTACTCGAAGAACTGTTTACCCGCGATGGCTCAGGGACGATGGTGAGTGATGCACACTATGAAGAAGTCCGCATGGCCAATATTCAGGATGTGGGCGGCTTGATTCGTTTATTACGTCCTTTAGAAGAAGAAGGCGTGTTGGTCTATCGTTCACGTGAGCGTCTAGAAAATGAAATTGGACAATTTGCAGTGATTGAACGTGACGGCATGATTCTCGCCTGTGCCGCCCTATATCCAATTCCAACCACAGGTCATGAACTCAAGTCTGCCGAAATTGCCTGTGTCGCGGTTCATCCTGCTTATCGTAAATCCAACCGTGGCCGCCAAATTTTGGATTATTTAGAAGATAAAGCCAAAGCCATGGGCATTCAGCAATTATTTATTTTAACTACCCGCACCGCACACTGGTTTCTAGAACAGGGCTTTGCTCCTGCCAATGTCGATGATTTACCCGATGCACGTCAGGCTTTATATAACTATCAACGCAACTCAATTGTGTGTAAAAAACGGCTCTAAGTGAGGTTTTTTGACAGGTTGAATGATACTGCACAACCAAAATCCAAACATGTTTCACGTGGAACATGCTGCCGATTAAATCAGGTCATCACACCTATATCTGTCAGCACGACAGTGTACGGATGATCAAAATTGGCAGCATCCACACCACTGTTTAGTTTTTTTAAATAAAATTGATGCAAGGCAGGAAGAAACTTTACTTTTATCATTTATATAAAAAATTCAAAAAACTTATTCATTCAGTCAAAAAATACAAAAGCAAGATACTCCCCCTCTGTAACTATGCTTTTAACGGATTTAATAGCTAAGCTACAGAATAAACTAAAAATATTTTAAAAATACATCTTTAAAGGATGCACAAGCCTGATGATTTGCCGTACAATTAATAATTCCCTTTTTTCATTGTTTTAAAATTACGAATGGAACAAAAAAAGAGTACACAAAAACGCCATCAGCTTCTCAATGCTGCACTCGACGTATTTTCCTTATACGGGTTTAGCGGTGCAAGTTTGGATGAAATCGCACAAATTGCAGAGATGCATAAGTCGAATATTTTCTATTATTATGAAAATAAAGAAGCCTTATATGTTGAAGTACTAACTACAGTACTACAAAAATGGCTTGCGCCTTTACAAATGCTTGAAGCCGAACTTGAGCCAGAAGAAGCGATTACCAATTATCTGTTACAGAAAATTGAGGTTTCACGTACTCAACCGAAAGCATCACGTCTATTTGCTTTAGAAGTGATTCAAGGTGCGCCACATATTCAGGAAATTTTAAAAGGTCCTCTGAAAAAACTGGTAAAACGCAAAGCCAAAGTCATTACCATGTGGCAAGAACAAGGCAAACTGTCGAAACAGATTGACCCTGAACTGCTCATTTTGAATATTTGGGCCATTACCCAAAACTATGCTGACTTTGCCACACAAATGGAAATGGTCACAGGTAAAACCTTGCGTAACCGCAGTATGCTGCAACGCGTTTTACAACACACGGTTCACATGATGTTGTACGGTATTGTGCCTCGTCAGGACGAAATCAATGCTACAGAAGCAACTGTTGTCACGGCTGAACCAGCACAGGAAGCGCAAGAATAATCGCGCCAACCTGAACAAATATCCGAATTTAGCTCACGACCCTAGTTTTTACTCGGGTCGTGGCGTTTTGGGCAACTGTATTACTTAACACTTTGATATAACGATAATAATTTTTGTGCGCCTAGCAACAAGTTTTCTTCCCAGTCTAAATGTGCCGTATCATTGGCACCATCGGTAATATATTTGACCGACAACATGCGCACGCCTAGTTTTTTACAGACTTTGGCAATCGCATAGCCTTCCATGTCAACCAACTGACACGGCACTTTCGGTGTCCCCGTTTCAAAACTATCGCCTGTACCGCAAATTCCGTTAGGTAAATGCTCAAAATAGCGTTCCAGCTCAATTTCTGCAGGATGCTCCTGATCCATAGGCGTCACCCCCACCTGAAAACCCAACGGAGAAACATCCATATCGCGCTGCACAAACTGGCACACTTCCACCAAAGCATGCGCATCAAAATGTGAGCTGCCAGCTGTGCCTAAATTCAATAAAGTTTTACAACCAGTCTTTTGAATCACTTCAAAGGCTTTAAATGCAGCATTGACCTTACCAATACCACTGTAATGCACCTGAATCCCAGCTTGCTCAAACAAGCCTTTAGACTCACTGGGCAATGCCATAATTAAAGCGAAATCAGAATTCATCACTATTTACTCGTGCAGATCATTGAAACTGAGCACATTAGAAAAGAAAATCTGGTGCGGTGCAAATCCAGTTCACCTTTCGCGCTCAAATAGTCGGATTTTGCCTGATTTTCAGATAATTTTTCAGGTTAAAAACACAACAGCAAGACGAAAGCGCGAGAATATGGCAATATATAGCCCTTACAAATTTTCAACTTTCATCCGATCATGCAGCTGCTCCGCCTGAATGCTTTATCTTCAACCACTGACCTCGCCCAAACTGCCGTGACCATTGGCAATTTTGATGGTGTGCATGTCGGTCATCAGGCGATGATTCAACAGCTCAAAGAAGTTGCTGCGGCGCAGCAACTCAAAACCGTGGTGATGCTGTTTGAACCTCAACCATTGGAATTTTTTAAAGGCTACGATGCCCCACCACGTATCAGTTCTTTGCGGGAAAAGGTCGAATATCTGACCGAATTGGGCATCGACTACATTGCGGTGGCGAAATTTGATAATCATTTCCGCAGTTTAAGTGCCGAAGCCTTTGCAAAACTTTTAAAAGATACCCTGAATGCCTCGCATTTGGTCTTGGGTGATGACTTCCATTTTGGTAAAAACCGCCAAGGCAATAGCGAGTTTTTGCGCAACTATGGCTTTCAGGTCACCAATTTAAACACCATTGAACTAAATGGTGAGCGTGTTAGCTCAACTCGTATTCGTCAAACTTTACAAGCTGGTGATTTGGCACTCGCAGCCAAACTACTTGGACGCCCGTACAGCATTACAGGGCGCGTCCAATATGGCGATCAAATTGGTCGCACACTTGATTTTCCAACTATTAATGTGCGCTTAAACCGCCATAAACCCTGCTTAAATGGCATTTATGGCGTTGAAGTGCTTTGCGAAACCACCGCTTTAAGCGAAAAAGTCAAACACGATCATCCCGATAAAACGGGTGTTGCAGGCTACAGCCCGAACAGTCTGTTTGGTGCAGGGCATGTAGGTACGCGCCCAGCTATCCAACAAGTACAGCCCGAATGGCGATTAGAAGTACATTTCCCCAATGTTTCTGCTAATCTGTATGGCTTATTAATGCGGGTCACATTTTTAAACTATTTACATGGCGAAAAAAATTACCCTTCGCTTGAAGCACTCAAAGCGGGAATTGATGATGATGTTGAAAAACTTCTTGAATTTCGACAAGATCATCCAAATTTCCCTTTTTAATTTACCCTAAATATTTAATGTAAAACGCGTCAGTCCATGGGCTGATTCAACTGGAAGACAACTTGCATGAGCGATAAGCAAACTCCTGAAAATGCAGTGGATTATAAAGCCACGCTAAACCTCCCAGGTACTGAATTTGCAATGAAAGCAAATCTCGCAGTACGTGAAGCGAAATGGTTAGAAGAGTGGTATGCCGACAACATTTATCAGCAGATTCGTGCATCGCGTATTGGCAAGAAAAAATATGTGCTTCACGATGGCCCTCCGTATGCCAATGGTCAAATTCACTTGGGTCACGCGGTTAATAAAGTCCTGAAAGACATCATTATTAAAAGCCGTGTCATGGATGGTTTTGACGCACCCTACGTTCCGGGTTGGGACTGTCACGGTTTACCAATTGAACTTAAAGTAGAAGAAAAAGTGGGTAAGGTGGGTGTAAAAGTCGATGCTTCGACTTTCCGTAAAGCCTGTCGCGAATATGCTTACACCCAAGTCGAATTACAGAAAAAAGACTTCGTGCGTATGGGTGTATTTGGTGATTGGGACAATCCTTACCTCACCATGAACTTCAAGCAAGAAGCCGATATCGTGCGTTCATTGGGTGCAATTGCCAAAGCAGGTCATATTGAACCGGGTCTTAAACCTGTGAACTGGTGTTTGGACTGTGGTTCTGCATTGGCAGAAGCCGAAGTTGAATATGAAGATAAAAAATCCGATGCAATTGATGTCGGTTTTGCTGTGGTCGATTTAGCCGATTTATCTGCACGTTTGGATGTGCAAGTGAATGATGCCACTGACATCGTCATTTGGACGACTACACCGTGGACTTTACCTGCGAACCAAGCCGTTGCATTACATGCCGAAATTGAATACCAATTGGTGAAGGCACGTGCCGATGAAAAAGCACCACAAAACTTTATTTTGGCCAAAGAATTGGTACTGTCAGCAACTGAACGCTATGGCTTTAGCAGCTATGAAGTATTGGCTGACTTCACAGGTGACAAACTCGAAAACCTGATCTTACAACATCCACTGATTCAAGCACGCCAAGTACCTGTGATTTTAGGTGAACACGTGACCGCAACAAGCGGTACAGGTGCAGTACATACCGCGCCTGGACATGGTGTGGACGACTATAAAGTTGGCTTACAATACAACCTAAAAGTTGACAATCCTGTCGGTGGCAATGGCGTATATTTACCTACTGCACCAATCTTTGCAGGCGAACACATCTACAAAGCCAATCCACAAATTATTGCGACTTTGGCAGAAAACAATAAGCTGTGGGCACATCACCCAATCAAACACAGCTATCCGCACTGCTGGCGTCATAAAACTCCAATTATTTTCCGCGCTACACCACAATGGTTTATCAGCATGGATGCCAAAGGTTTACGTCAAGGCGCACTGAATGCGATTGAAAATGACATCAGCTTTGTACCTGATTGGGGTAAAAACCGTATCCAAGCGATGATTGAAGGTCGCCCAGACTGGTGTATTTCACGTCAACGTACTTGGGGCGTGCCAATTCCATTCTTTGTACATAAAGACACCAACGAATTGCACCCACGCACACCTGAATTGATCGAAGAAGTTGCAAAACTGATCGAGCAAGAAGGGATTGATGGCTGGTACAACCGTGAAGCCAAAGACTTCATTGGTGATGATGCCGAGCACTACAATGCAGTACGCGATACATTAGACGTATGGTTCGACTCAGGCACGACCCACTACGCCGTACTACGTGAGCGTGAAGAGTTACAAGACCCAGCCGATTTATATCTTGAAGGTTCAGACCAACACCGTGGTTGGTTCCAATCTTCATTACTCACCTCGATTGCAATCAATGAACGCGCACCATACAAAGGCTTGTTAACACACGGCTTTGTGGTGGATGAAAAAGGTCGCAAAATGTCGAAATCGTTGGGTAACATTATTACCCCACAAGACATTATTAAAGACATGGGTGCAGACGGCCTACGCTTCTGGATTGCATCGGCAGATTATCGCTATGAAATGACCGCAGGTAAGGAAATCTTTAGCCGTGCCTCTGACGGTTATCGTCGTATCCGTAACACCTTGCGTTTCTTGTTGGCCAACTTAAATGGTTTCAAACCCGCTACAGATGCACTGCCTGTAGATCAGTTGATTGCACTGGATCAATACATCCTGCAACGTGCCGCAGAAGTACAGAAAACCATTCAGCAAGCCTATGAAGATATGAACTTCCATATCGTGACCAGTGCACTGACCAACTTCTGTATTAATGACTTGGGTGGTTTCTACCTCGATATCATCAAAGACCGTCAGTACACCACCAAAGCAGACTCGCAAGCACGTCATTCTGCACAAACCGCTTTGTATCACTTGGTTCAGGCTTTCGTTCGCTGGATGGCACCAATCTTAAGCTTTACTGCACAAGAAGCATGGCCGCTAATTCCTGAGCAATCAGAAAAATACGTGTTCACTGCAGAATGGTATGACATTCCAGTGGCTTCTGAAGCCAACATCTTGGCAGAAGCGGAATGGCAAACCCTAATTGCAGTTAAATCTGCCGTCAATAAATTCATTGAAGCTGCACGTACTGCCAAAACCGTTGGTTCCAACCTGTCTGCTAAAGTTGAGCTTTGGGCGAATGACGAACTCAAAGCCGTATTGGATAAACTAGGCGATGAGCTGCGTTTTGTTCTGATTACTTCACAAGTGATTGTGAATAGCTTTGATGCTGCACAAGGCGAAGCCTCTGATTTAGATGGCTTGAACGTGAAAGTTTCTGCAGCAGATGGCGAAAAATGCGTACGTTGCTGGCATGTACTCCCTGATGTGAATACACATTCTGCACATCCAGGTTTGTGCTCACGTTGTATTATCAACCTTCCAACAGGTCAAGGCGAAGAGAGAAAATATGCCTAATCCACAACACAAAAAGGGCTTATTCCAGTTCTATCCACATAATTTATGGTGGGTAGGCTTGTCCATTGTCGCGATTATTCTCGACCAATGGACCAAATGGATTGCAGTATCGCATCTGAATTACGCAGATCCAGTGCCTGTATTGCCCTTTTTGAATTGGACTTTACTGCATAACTATGGCGCTGCCTTTAGTTTCTTGTCCGATGCAGGTGGATGGCAACGTTATTTCTTTACCTCACTGGCAGGTTTAGTGTCTGTAATTTTTGTATTTTGGCTAATGCGTATGCCAAAAAATGTCATCGTACTGCCTTTGGCGATTGCCTTGATTTTAGGCGGTGCGATTGGGAATTTAATTGATCGGGTCAGTCTTGGCTACGTGGTCGATTTTATTCACGTGTACTACAACAACAGCCACTTCCCTGCCTTTAATATTGCAGACAGTGCCATCACACTTGGCACCATTCTGCTGTTAATTGATACGTTTTTCCTAGAAAAGCACCGAATTGAACGAGCGCAGGCGCAACATGACTGAAATTATTAATCCAAATGATGAAACTCGTATTGAAGATGGCTCAAAAGTCGAATTGCACTTTTCTGTCGCCATTGAAAATGGTGTAGAAATTGACAACACCCGTAGCCGCGCTGAACCTGTGAGTTTGGTTATGGGCGATGGCAGCCTATTACCCGGTTTTGAAAAATCATTATTTGGTTTACGTGCAGGTGACCGTCGTACCGTGAGTCTTCCACCTGAAGAAGCATTTGGTCCATGGAATCCTGAAAACGTACAAACTTTTGATACGGTTAAATTTGAGCAACGTCCAGTTGAAGGACACATGATTGAGTTTGAAGATAAAGCCAAACAAAGCCTCTATGGCGTGGTGAAATCTGTCAACGATGATGTGACTGAAGTAGACTTTAACCACCCTTTAGCGGGTAAAAATATTACCTTTGAAGTTGAAATCTTTAGAGTGACCCCAGCAGGACAACAAGGTATTAAGTTGATGTAATCAATTTGCATACTTACTGCATCTTTCTGCTGTTCAAATCTCCCAAGTACAAGAAAATGAATTTGGGAGATTTTTTATTGAATAAGATAATTATTAAATATAATCAAATACTTAAAATTAAATAAATCCAGTTTATTGATCTATATTTTACCGATATATCGTTGTACGTTTTAGCTTACATGCACTGCAGAAAATTGACGCTAGGCAAAGATCAGCTTTCATTTTATATTTAACACATACAGAAACAGGATGTTTCTAAAAGCAAGAATAACAATAATAAATAATATAACGGCAGGACGCTGAAAGGTATAACAGGAGTAATACCTAAACATAAATCTGAAAAAGCCCCGACATGATGTTGGGGCTTTTTTCTATTTGTTTTTTGTCCTACTTTGAAATAAGTTTGGACCTGAAGAAATTTATTTTATGGAGCCACCAATTTAAGCAATCTGGCAGATTGACCATCTTCAATCACCCAAATATTGCCATCCTGTGCTTGAAGTACGCCACGAATCCGCTGACCCATCTCGATACGCTGTAACTCCCGAACAGGCTGTGCTTGCGTATCCACCACAATAATTGCTTTTGAAGATAAACCACCAAGAATCGCTTTATGCTTCCAATGTGGGAATACATCTCCCGTATAAAACATCAAACTTGAGGGAGAGATGACTGGCGTCCAATCCAGAACAGGGGCTGTAAATTCAGGACGAGTTGCATGGTCTGGAATGGGCAACCCATTATAATGATCACCGTTCGACACCAACGGATAGCCATAGTTTTCGCCTTTGGCAATCAGATTCAACTCATCACCCCCTTTAGGTCCCATTTCTGCAACCCAAAGCTGCCCTGTAGAATCGAATGCCATGCCTAAAGGGTTGCGATGTCCCAAACTCCAGACTTGCTTGGCAATCTCTCCATGTGTTTGAAATGGATTGTCTAAAGGGGTTGTGCCATCTGCATTTAGACACAAAATTTTGCCTAAATTAGATTTTAAATCCTGAGCAGGTTCAAACTTTTGTCGCTCACCAGAACTTATCCACAATTTGCCATCTGCACCAAACTTTATACGATGCGCATAGTGCCCCTGTCCCGATACTTTCGGCACTTGCTGCCAGATTCTTTGAATTTGGGTGAGTTTTGGCGTGGGTTTAGCATCTAATACAAGCTTGCCCCGAATCACGACTGCACCGTAACCACCCGCACCCGCTTCGGCATAACTTAAATAAATCTGCTGATTCTGTTTAAAGTCAGGATCTAAAATGACGTCACCCAAACCACCTTGTCCGCGATAGGCGACTTCAGGGATAGCTTGAACATCTAAGCTTTGACCTGTTTTTGGATCAAAAAGTTTTAATTTCCCCGCTTTTTCTGTAATTAATAGGCGTCCATCGGGTAATTCTGCCAATGCCCACGGCTCATTAAAATCTGCAATTGGCTGTATTTGATAGCGTTGTAAATTTTGTGCAGAAGTTGATTTTGACTCTAAAGCAGCCGTGTTCTGTTTCGGCTCAACTTGCGCATTACACCCTGTAGTTAAACCCAATACAACTAGACATATAAATCCATAGTATTGCCGATTTATCTTGAGCATCCTAATTGCTCCTCTATTCATTCAATCTTTGCTTGTGCTAATCAAGACATCATAATCAATGAAATGTACCTCGTGCACAGTAGAAATGTAGCGATACACACTTTCTTACTTAAATCTTCTACAAAGTGAATAGGCAAAAAATTAAGGAGCAATGCTCCTTAATTTCAAAGTCCCAAAACACTAACGATCAATTAACTATAAGATCGGCTGGCTTTTTTAACCACGCTTGGCTCACTCACCACCTGTGATGTACTTTGTAAACGAATCAGTGCTACTGCAATTGCACCAATCACTGCAGGAATCGCCACCGCCAAAAAGTTCATTTTATGTGGTAAATCCATGCCCAAAAGTACGCCAATAATAATAGGGCCTACAATCGCACCGACACGCCCCACTGCAGAAGCACAGCCGATACCTGTAGAACGAATCGTAAGTGGATAATACTGAGCAACAAAGCTATACAATAAAATACTGCTGCCAATGGCAGAAGCACCTGCTAAGCCCACCAATAAATAAATCACAGGCTGTGGTGAATTAAAGCCTAGACCCACTAGAGAGAATGCGCCCAATAAAAACATGCCAATAATCACAGGTTTTAAGTGGAAACGGTCTGCTAAAATCCCGCCACTGATGGTTCCGATCACAGCACCAATGTTCATCGCCATTAAGAACATTAAACTGTTACCCAGCGAATAACCTGCTGCCATCATCAGTTTTGGCAACCAACTGCCCAAAGCATAAACCATCAACAAACACATAAAGAAGCAGCACCAAAACAGCAAAGTACTCATGCCACGGTTATTTTTAAATAAGGCTGCAATTGAGGCATCTGCGGTTTGTACTTCATTTAATACAAATTGTGTTTGTGGGCTGATATTTTCTTGTGGGCTAATTTGCTGGACGATGTGACGCGCTTTTTCATGTTGCTGTTTTTTCACCAAAAAAGTTAAAGATTCTGGTAAGAAAAACCACAATAAAGGCAAAATAAGTAACGGTAATCCCGCAATATAGAACATCACTTCCCAGCCAAAGCTAGGCGTCAACCATGCACCAAGTAAGGCTGCCATAATGCCGCCCACGGCATAGCCGCTGAACATGGTGGTAACTAAGGTACTACGCATTTTTTGTGGTGCATATTCAGAGGTTAAAGCCACGAGGTTAGGCAATACCCCGCCAATCCCTAAACCTGCAATAAAACGTAAAATACCAAACTCTGTTGGGTTGGATGCAAAGCCGCCCCAAAAAGTAAAGCCACTAAATAACGTCACACAAATTAATATGACATTTTTACGGCCAATTTTGTCTGCCAACATGCCAAACAGCATGGCGCCAAACATCATGCCTGCCAGTGCCGTACTCGCAAGCATACCTGCCTGTACAGCCGTCATATTCCATTCTTGCATCAGTAGTGGTAAAGCCACACCGTTAATCGCCAAATCATAACCGTCAAAAATAACGACAAATACGCACCAAAGTACAATTTTTAAATGAAAAGGTTTAAACTTTGCTTGATCCACTACAGCATTCACATTCATTGTTGTTGCTGTCATTTTTCCCTCACCTCCAATTGTGAGCTTTTTATTTTATAAAAAATGAATGGTTATTCACTTTTGTATATAAAATGAATCAATATTCACTTTTTGTCTACAGCAAAAACTTAACTCTGGTTAATTTTCTTAAAAACCTAGACTAAAGTTGTAGATAAATTCGACTAAATAGACTTGCAGTAATTTATGATATTTTGATATATGCTATATTTTTCACATAATTTATTATTGTAAATATATTGTTTTAAACTTCTTTCTTCTACTTTTCTTCTTAATATTTTCCTTTCCGTATAAAAAAGCCCCCTTGACGTTTATGTCAAGGGGGCTTTGAATAATGAGCTGGCGATGACTTACTCTCACATGGGTAACCCCACACTACCATCAGCGCGAAGAGGTTTCACTTCTGAGTTCGGGAAGGGATCAGGTGGTTCACTCTTGCTATGGTCGCCAGCA